>JALSLH010000008.1 GCA_026988435.1 Methylophaga sp. | reverse complement strand
CTTCTGAGCTATCCGCACAGGTCAAAATCAAGAGATCGGCAACGTTGATTTACAACTAACAATCACACACCATAAGCAATCCTGTACACTAATGATCATGCCCCTAAAACTGATTAAACATATTCTTTTGCTACTACTGGTGCTGGCATTAAGCCAAACCGCCTACAACGCCAAAGCGACGGCGCTGACTTTGCCAGTGGGCAACACGCTAGCCAAATAGAAGCTTCTTCTCTTGCTGAAACCTGCATCTTCAAGTATTTTGGGTATAGACTGAAGTATTACTTGATTACACTGGCTTGTTTTGTAGCTCTGGAGCTTGCATCTTCAAGTAGCTTGGGTATAATAGCCGACTTCTTTAGATTCATAGAGTCTAAACAACGATTATGCGAGAGTGGCGGAATTGGTAGACGCGCTAGATTTAGGTTCTAGTGGGGTAACCTGTGAGAGTTCGAGTCTCTCCTCTCGTACCAACTACTGAATTATTGATGTCAATTATGACATCAATAATTCACTATTTCTTTTTTGAGGTTGAAAATGCAAGTTACTGTAGAAAATGTGAGTGAACTTGGTCGTCGTATGACGATAACTGTAGAAGATGCCAACATTGAGCAGACAGTACAAGATCGCTTAAACGCTATTCGTCCGACGGTAAAAATGTCAGGTTTCCGCCCTGGTAAAGTGCCAATGAAAATGGTCGAACAAACACATGGTGGCAGCGCGCGTCGTGATGTTATTGATGCGCTTGTTCAAAGCAGTATGCAAGAAGCATTTACTCAAGAAGAAATTAACCCTGCGAGCCCACCCCATGTGGCATCTATGGATGAAAAAGATAATTCACTTATTTATACACTTGAATATGATGTGTTCCCTGATGTTAAAGAAGTAAAACTAAAAGGCATTAAATTAGAAAAAATTGTTGCTGAAGTTGAAGATGAAGATGTTGATGGCATGTTAGAAACGCTACGTGAACAGCGCATGACCTGGGAGCCTATCAAATCAGCAGCCAAAAAAGGACATGGTGTAACGATTGATTTTGTTGGTACAATTGATGGTGAGGAATTTGAAGGTGGTAAAGGCAACGATGTATTGATTGTTATTGGTGACGGTTCAATGTTGCCAGAGTTCGAAGATCAGCTTGTTGGTGTTAAAACGGGACAAGAACTCACGATTACGATGACGTTCCCTGATGATTATCGTGCAGAACATTTACAAGGTAAAAAAGCCACTTTTGAAGCAACAGTTAAATCTGTTGCAAAAAAAGTGCTGCCTAAGCTTGATAAAGCATTTGCTGTTCTATGTGGCGTTGAAGCAGGTGTTGCAGCACTGAAGAAAGAAGTGCGTGCCAATATGACGCGTGAGCTTACAACAACACTGAAGACACAAAATAAACGTAGTGTTATGGATAGCATTGTAGCAAACAATGAGGTGGAATTACCTAGTGCACCGGTTGAGCGTGAAGCTGAATTTTTAATGAATCAAGCAAAAACAAACCTAGCGAATCAAGGTGTTAATGTTGATGGTATTCCATTTGATATTGAAAACTTTAAAGATGGTGCAAAAAGACGTGTTGCACTGAGTCTTTTAATCGGAAAAATCATTTCAGATAATGATATTCAACCCGAAGAAAAGAAAGTTAAAGAAGTGATTGATGGCATTGCTGCTAGCTATGAAGACCCTGAAGACGTAGTTAAATTTTATATGAACGATCAGGAAAAATTATCAGAAATTCAAATGATGGTTGTTGAAGATTCTGTTGTTGAATGGGTTTACGATAAAGTTAAAGTAACTGAAAAGACATCAACATTTGGTGAAGTAATGAATTCTACCTCAGCATAAGTCACCCGTAAAATGTGAAAGCCCGCACTCATTAGTTTGACTGCGGGCTTTTTTGTTTTACATTACACTGATTATCTTTATATAATCACACTTATAAATTAGTTCGATAAATAATATTTGGGAAATAAATGATAAACACACCTTTTGATAATACGATTAATGATGCGCTGGTTCCTATGGTTATTGAACAAACGCCACGCGGTGAACGTTCATATGATATTTATTCTCGCTTATTAAAAGAGCGTGTCATTTTCTTGGTAGGCCAAGTAGAAGACCATATGGCTAACCTTGTGGTAGCGCAGTTATTATTCCTCGAATCAGAAAACCCTGACAAAGATATTCATCTTTATATCAATTCACCAGGTGGATCCGTTACTGCTGGCTTGGCTATTTATGATACGATGCAGTTTATTAAACCGAATGTAAGCACTTTGTGTATTGGACAGGCAGCAAGCATGGGCGCGGTATTATTGGCAGCAGGAGCAGCGGGGAAACGTCATTGTTTGCCTAATTCACGCGTGATGGTTCATCAACCTTTAGGTGGGTTTCAAGGACAAGCAGCTGATTTTGAGATTCATGCTCGTGAAATTTTAACTATTCGTGAACGCTTGAATGGTATTTTGGCAAAACACAGTGGTCAATCACTTGATGATATTGAAAAAGATACGGATCGAGATAATTTTATGAGTGCTGATCAAGCGCAAAAATATGGTTTGATTGATTCTGTTTTGGCAAATCGCCCTACAGAAGCATCATAATCAGCCGATACAAATTGTGAGTTTTGATTGTTAGGAAATATGAAGAATGAGTGACGACAACAATAATAATGACGATAAATTACTTTACTGCTCGTTTTGCGGTAAAAGCCAGCACGAAGTCAAAAAACTGATTGCAGGACCTTCTGTTTTTGTGTGCGATGAATGTGTTGATTTATGTAATGATATTATTCAGGAAGAGTTGCAAGAAGTCACTGAAGATAGCGATGAGGATCACTTACCTACGCCGCGTGAAATTAATGAGGCACTTAATAGCTATGTTATTGGCCAAGAAAAAGCCAAACGCGTGCTTTCTGTTGCGGTTTATAATCATTACAAGCGTTTACGTTTTGGCACTCAAAAAGATGAAGTTGAATTATCAAAAAGTAATATTTTATTGATTGGTCCAACGGGTAGCGGTAAAACTTTATTAGCAGAAACGCTAGCCAGACAATTAAATGTACCTTTCACCATGGCGGATGCCACGACCTTAACCGAAGCAGGTTATGTCGGTGAAGATGTTGAAAACATTATTCAAAAATTATTACAGAAATGTGATTATGATGTTGATAAAGCTGAAACAGGCATTGTCTATATTGATGAAATTGACAAGATCTCTAAAAAGTCTGATAACCCGTCAATTACACGTGATGTATCAGGTGAAGGTGTACAACAAGCACTATTGAAATTGATTGAAGGCACCACAGCATCTATTCCGCCACAAGGTGGTAGAAAGCATCCTCAACAAGAATTTTTACAAGTTGATACTAGCAAGATTTTATTTATCTGTGGAGGTGCATTTGCTGGCCTAGACAAGGTTATCAATAATCGCTCACATAAGGGTGGAATTGGTTTTTCTGCCGATGTGAAAAGTGTTGATCAGGATAAAATCACAAGTGATGTATTAAAAACCGTTGAGCCTGAAGATTTGGTGCAATATGGTTTGATCCCTGAATTTGTGGGGCGTCTTCCTGTTGTAGCAACGCTGGAAGAGCTCGATGAAGCAGCATTGATAGAAATTTTAACTGAACCTAAAAATTCATTAGTTAAACAGTATCAAAAATTGTTTGAAATGGAAGGTTCATCGATTGAGTTTAGAGATGATGCACTTGCGGCTATAGCGGCTAAAGCTATGACACGAAAAACAGGTGCCCGTGGTCTACGCTCCATTATTGAAAATGTACTACTTGATACGATGTTTGATCTACCATCAACAGATAATGTAGCTAAAGTGGTCATTGATGCGAATGTCATTAATGGTGAAAATGACCCTATTCTTGTTTATGAAGATCAAGAACCTGAACTTGCATCAGCTGATAAATAGCAAAACAGAAATTACTAAAATAGCTAGCGTTCTCCTGACATTTGTTCAATAAGAATTGAATGCTTTAAATATTAGGCTAATGTGCTTGAAATTAGCTCTTTTATCCCCAATATAAAGAATAAGGTCTTTCGTTTTGCTAAATTCAAATTAGGCAACGAAAAATATTGTCTGCTCAAGAGGTCAAAGCTAAATGGAAAATCAAACTGAATCTGTCGCAACTGAAGTCAATGTGAATGCTGTAGCTGTATTACCATTGCGTGATGTGGTGGTTTATCCGTATATGGTCATTCCTTTATTTGTGGGCCGAGACAAATCAATCAAGGCACTAGATTCAGCATCTGATCAGAATCAACAAATACTTCTTGTTGCTCAAAAAGATTCATCTCAAGATGAGCCTTCTACTAATGACTTATTTGAAGTGGGCACCTTGGCTAATATTTTGCAGTTATTAAAACTGCCAGATGGCACAGTAAAAGTATTAGTTGAAGGTACGGCGCGAGCAAAAGCATTATCGTATGATAATACTGCAGATTACTTTCATGCTGATATTGAAGTGATGACGGAATCGTTGATTGATGAGCGCGAATCTGATGTGTTGATGCGGTCATTGCTTGGCCAATTCGAACAATATGTTAAGTTAAATAAAAAGATCCCGCCAGAAGTAATCGCTTCATTATCAGGTATCGATGATATAGCACGTATGGCTGACACTGTTGCTGCACATATGACGCTTAAACTTGAAGATAAACAAGCTTTGCTTGAAATGAGTGATATTAAAGCGCGTATTGAAAAAATAATGGTGCTTTTAGAATCTGAAATCGATATTCAAAATGTTGAAAAACAGATCCGCGGCCGGGTCAAAAAACAAATGGAGAAGAACCAGCGCGAATATTATTTGAACGAACAAATGAAAGCTGTTCAAAAAGAGTTGGGGGAAATTGATGAAGTCAGCAATGAAATAGATGAACTTGAAGAAAAGATCACAGCAGCGGGCTTATCTGCAGAAGCAAAAGAAAAAGCAGATTCTGAAATTAAAAAGCTAAAAATGATGTCACCGATGTCATCTGAAGCTGCCGTGGTAAGAAATTATATTGAATGCTTGGCGGGCATACCTTGGAAAAAACGCTCTCGTGTATTTCAAGATTTAGATAAAGCTGAAAAAATATTAAATGAAGACCACTATGGTTTAGAAAAGGTTAAAGAACGGATCCTTGAGTATTTAGCTGTTCAGCAACGTGTGAAGAAGGCCAAAGGGCCAATCTTATGCCTAGTTGGACCACCAGGTGTCGGTAAAACATCGGTTGCACAATCTATTGCCCGTGCAACCAATAGAAAATTTAGCCGAATGGCCTTAGGTGGTGTACGTGATGAAGCTGAAATTCGTGGTCATCGCCGTACTTATATTGGCTCAATGCCGGGTAAAGTCATTCAAAACCTTTCTAAAGTAGGCGTTAAGAACCCATTATTTTTGCTTGATGAAATTGACAAAATGGCTCAAGACTTTAGAGGTGATCCCGCATCAGCATTGCTTGAAGTGTTAGATCCTGAGCAAAATTCAACCTTTGCCGATCATTACTTAGAAGTTGAATATGATTTGTCCGATGTCATGTTTGTTTGTACTGCAAACACTTTGGATATTCCTGATGCCTTACGCGATAGAATGGAAATTATTCGTCTAGCAGGTTATACCGAAGATGAAAAACTGAATATCGCTACACAATATTTATTACCAAAAGCACTGAAAGATAATGGTTTGAAAGACCATGAAGTTGAAATTAAAGATGAAGTGATTGTAGAAATTATTCGTCGTTATACTCGCGAAGCAGGAGTGCGTAATTTACAACGCGAAATATCTAAAATTTGCCGAAAAGTAGTTAAACAAATTTTACAAGAAAAGCCAGAAGATAAGATCATTGTGGCAATGGAAAATATCGAAGATTATTTGGGTGTTTACCACTATCAATATGGTATCGCTGAAGAAAACGACCAAGTAGGGCAGGTGACAGGCTTAGCCTGGACAGAAGTTGGTGGTGAGTTACTTACAATTGAGTCAGCAATTATGCCAGGAAAAGGAAAGGCGGCTTATACCGGTAAGCTTGGTGATGTAATGCAAGAATCAATTCAAGCTGCAACGACAGTAGTGCGCTCACGTTCGTCAGACTGGGGCATTGATGAAAACTTTATGCAAAGTCATGATATTCATATTCATGTTCCTGAAGGTGCTACACCTAAAGATGGTCCAAGTGCTGGCGCGGGCATGTGTACCGCTATTGTGTCAGCAATAACGGGCATTCCTGTTCGAGCAAATGTAGCGATGACTGGTGAAATCACATTGCGTGGTGAAGTGTTGGCTATTGGTGGTTTAAAAGAAAAATTATTAGCAGCGCATCGCGGTGGAATTGATACCGTGCTCATTCCAAAAGACAATATTAAAGATTTAAAAGAGATCCCAGACAATGTTAAAGAAGGTCTAGAAATTATTCCTGTTCAGTGGATCACTGAGGTTTTAGAAAAAGCATTACAAAAAATGCCTGCCGCAAAAAATGATAAAGATAAAAGTGTTATCAGTAATGATAAAAGCAGTTATCATGAGACCGGATCACCTCATCATTAAAATGTAGGAGCAGGGCAATGTCATCAGCAGTAACACAACAGCGGCTAATAGGCTCTATTTTATTATTGTGTGTATTAGGTGGTATCGCCTTTTTCTTGATCGATAGTGCTAGTCATGATGTTGAGGCAATAGCAGACACTAAACCTGACATACCTTTTATTTCGAGTATTGATGCCATTGCTCCCGATGATGTACAGATTGTTGAGGTGGAACAAGAAGTACTTGTTGATGCTCAAGTTCAGAACCAGACTCCTGTTGTAGAGACTAAACCCGAAAAAAAGCTAGAAGTAATGCCTGAAGTTAAACCTGCTCAGGCAACACCAGAATCTATAATTGCCAAGAAAGTTGAAACCATTTCGGTGCCGGTAGATAAAGAAGTAACAACTACGATGTGGTCATTACAGCTAGCCAGCTTGGCGGATAAATCCGCAGCAGATAGCTTGAGTAAAAAAGTTGCGTTATTTGGTTATAAAGCTTCGGTCGAAAAAGCTGAAACGTCAAAAGGGGATCGGTTTCGTGTCCGTATTGGGCCAAAACAAGATAGGCTAGCGCTTGAGGCGATATCTAAAGATATTGAAAAGAAATTAAATCTAAAGCCACTCATGCTAAAACAGCTACCCGAATAAAAACGTTAGGGACATTGCCCTCATTCTGGTAATATTTATCGCTTCATTACGATCTTTAAAAACATTGAGATGCTATGGTTTGGGTTGATTTTCTAATTGTTGGCATAATACTTATTTCTGCACTAATAAGTATTGTCCGTGGTTTTGTAAAAGAAGTCTTCTCGCTAGCTAGCTGGGCTTTAGCATTTTGGGTGGCATTACTTTTTTACCCTCATATGGCAACGCTTCTTGTTGATTATGTTGCAACACCTTCAATTCGTTCATTCGTAGCTTTTGCCTCCTTGTTTGTTGTAACGCTTATTCTTGGCGCATTGGTTAATCATCTTATTTCTACTCTGGTCAAAAAAACAGGTCTATCTGGCACAGATCGAATGTTAGGTATTATTTTTGGCTTAATTCGAGGTGTTGCAATTGTGACTTTATTAATTCTCGCTGCTGGTGCAACACCGATGCCTCAAGATGATTGGTGGCAAAATTCATTATTACTTGAACATTTCGAAAGACTAGCGGTTTGGGTACAAACTTTTCTGCCTAGTGATATTGCAGACCATATAAATTTTTAATTATTATTGATTTTTCTTTAGGGTATAAATAGCATGTGTGGAATTATTGGTATTGTTGGGCAATCTGAAGTAAACCAGTCTCTGTATGATGGTTTAACAGTACTCCAACACCGTGGACAAGATGCGGCAGGCATTGTTACCTGTGATGATGACGGGCAGTTATTTTTACGAAAAGCGAATGGTTTAGTCAAGGATGTATTTCATACTCGTCATATGATGCGGTTGGAAGGTAGAATGGGGATCGGTCATATTCGTTATCCAACGGCGGGTTGCTCAACTTCAGCAGAAGCACAACCTTTTTACGTGAACTCTCCGTTTGGCATTACATTGGCACATAATGGTAATTTAACCAATACCAAACAACTTAAAGAAGAGCTTTATCAAAGTGATCGCCGTCATTTGAATACCAACTCTGATTCTGAAGTATTGCTTAATATACTGGCACATGAATTACAAAAAGCAGATTCTTTAAAACCACAAGCAGCAGACATCTTTAAAGCTGTTACACAGGTTCATCAACGTTGTAAGGGTGCATATGCCGCTGTCGCCATGATTGCTGGCGTGGGGATTTTAGCCTTTCGTGACCCTTATGGTATTCGACCTGTTGTAATTGGTAAACGTAAAAAGGCTAATGCAGATGAATATATTATTGCATCAGAAAGTGTTGCCATAGATACACTTGATTTTGAGTTGATTCGTGATATTGCACCGGGTGAATGTGTATTTATTGATATTAATGGTAACTTCCATGCACAACAATGTGCCGAGGCACCACTTATCTCACCTTGTATTTTTGAATACGTTTATTTTGCTCGGCCGGATTCGATAATGGATGGTATTTCCGTTCATAAAAGCCGCCTACGTATGGGGACTAAACTAGCACAGAAAATTGAACGAGATTTCCCTGAACTTGATATTGATGTTGTTATTCCTATTCCTGATACCAGTCGTAGCGCTGCTTTGCAATTATCGTATGATTTAGGGATTCCATATCAAGAAGGTTTTATTAAAAACCGCTATATCGGTCGTACCTTTATTATGCCGGGGCAAACTGAGCGTAAAAAATCAGTCCGTCAAAAACTCAATGCGATTGAACTAGAGTTTAAAGGGAAAAATGTACTGTTAGTGGATGATTCTATTGTACGAGGAACGACATCGCAGCAAATAGTACAAATGGCACGTGATGCCGGAGCCAACAAAGTTTATTTTGCCTCGGCTGCGCCGCCAGTACGCTATCCCAATGTTTATGGCATAGATATGCCTTCTGCCGAAGAGTTTGTGGCTCATGATCGTAATATTAATCAGATAGCACAAGAATTAGGCGTTGATGAACTAATCTATCAAGAACTTGATGACTTGGTTGAAGCAGTTAATCATAACAATAGTGCACAAGGCTTTGATACATCTTGTTTTAATGCGGAATATATTACGGGTGACATCGATCAAGCCTATCTTGATTATATTGATTCTTTGCGTAATGATTCAACAAAGCAACAGGCCGAAAGCAGTAATGCTGTTATTGAGATCCATAACAACGCGTAAAGAGGATGTATACCCGTGACCATTCAATCTGCAGAATTCAGCATGAGAAGAAGCCATACTATTCTAGGCATAAAGTCGCAGAATTAGTTATTCTAATTTAAGACTTTATAACGACGAAGAGTGTGGCTTATTCTCTTGCCCTGTGGGAGATTAGCACAAACGCCAGTGCCGCGTTACAATGTTTGACAAGGACTCGTCACTGCCTTCACATTGCGCCTTGCTCTGGCGCTTGTGCTAAACTCTGAAATCTACAGATTGAATGGTCACGGGTATATAACAGTTATTGTAAGCTTTTTTATATTGCTGTTTTATTAAAATTCCTATATAATTCCGGCGATTATGCATCAGAAACTGCCCAAAGAAATTGATCCTCTGCGCCTTGCTCAAAATGGTTTGAAATTAACGGGCCAGCTAGCCGTGTCAGAAATGCCGAGATTGCTTCAATCCCTTGCAACTGATGAAGGCATAGTTGATGTGGATATTGCATTTGATGTAGATGAAATTAATACGCCTTTTATGCGCGGAGAGTTTACCAGCAAGGTTTCAATGACCTGTGAGCGCTGCATGAAAGCAATGGTGGTAAATTTAAAGGTTAATTGTTTGTTGGCAATGGTGACAAACGAACGAAAAATTGAAGGGTTGGCTGAACAATACGATCCATGGTTACTTGAAAGTAGTGATGATGTATTGCTGAGCAGTGTAATTGAAGATGAGCTGATATTAACTTTGCCTCTCGTGCCTCGGCATGATGAAGCATGTTTACCTGCTAGTGAGTGGTCGTCAGCGGATGAAATGGTCGAAGAAGCAGAAGAGAAAGTATCTCCCTTTGCTATTTTATCAACGCTAAAAACAAAGAATTAAGGTAACTATTTGTAGTAATAGTTACCAAATATGAATGTGGTTTAAAATATTTTATTTTAGGAGTTAGACATGGCAGTACAAAAGAGTAAAAAGAGTACATCTCGTCGCGGCATGCGTCGTTCACATGATGCATTAACAGCTGAAACATTATCTGTTGATTCAACATCGGGTGAGCTTCACCGTCGCCATCACGTAACCGCTGATGGTTATTACCGTGGACGTAAAGTAATTGCAGACACTGTAACTGAAAGCGAATAAGGCTAAATACGTTTGAGCCTTAAAATATCGATTGATGCTATGGGCGGGGATCACGGACCTCAGGTTGTGATCCCCGCTGCAATTAGAGCATTAAAAACACATCCGGACGTTCACTTAATATTAGTGGGTGATAAAGAGGTGATCGCTACTCTTTTAGAAGAGCATGGCGCGCAAAATGAAGAACGCTTATCTATTCATCATGCATCACAACAAGTGGCAATGGATGAATCGCCTGCGCTGGCTTTACGTGGTAAAAAAGATTCGTCCATGCGTGTTGCTATTAATTTAGTGAAAGATAGTACTGCCGCTGCTTGTGTTAGTGCTGGTAATACTGGTGCGTTAATGGCAACGGCCCGTTTTGTCCTCAAAACACTGCCCGGTATTGAACGCCCAGCTATTATTTCAGAATTGCCGACCGTTAAAGGTCACACCTATGTTCTTGATCTAGGCGCAAATATTGATTCCAGCGCAGAGCATTTAGTGCAATTTGCCGTAATGGGCTCTGTATTGTGTTCGCTAATTGACGGAAAAGAAAACCCAACGGTCGGCTTACTTAATATTGGTGAAGAAGAAATAAAAGGCAATGAACGTGTTAAGGAAGCGGCACGATTAATAGCTGAAACCGATCTTAATTACCAAGGCTTTGTTGAAGGTGATGGTTTATACCGAGGTGAAGTTGACGTGCTTGTATGCGATGGCTTTGTTGGTAACGTTGCACTTAAAGCGAGCGAAGGCGTAGTGCATATGATTCGTCATTTCTTGCGCGAATCATTTAGCCGTAATATCTTTACCAAATTAGCTGGGTTAATTGCTGCGCCAGTATTAAAAAGCTTTCGTGATGAGCTGGATCCGCGTGCGCATAATGGCGCTAATTTTATCGGTTTACAAGGTATCGTTATTAAAAGTCATGGCGGTACAGATGAAATCGGTTTTGCTAATGCCATTAAAATCGCCATTATCGAAGCGGAACATGATGTACCAACCCACATCAGCAAACACTTAGAAACATTACTCGAAGGTCAAATTTAGTGATATACCCAAGTTATGTGGAAATTCAGCTTTCAGAACTCAGTACAAGTGCCAGAGTAAGGCGTAATATGCAGAGAATGGCGAGTCCTTCTCAAATATTGCAACGCAGCGCTGGTGCTTGTACTGAGTTCCCGAAGGGCAAGCTGATATCCCACCATCTTCTTCGTTATAAAATTACGCATTAGAATGACTAATCCTATAATTTTATGCCTTAAATCTGGTGGGTTCTCATCATGCTGAAATCTGAATTTCCACATAACTTGGGTATATATTCACGAATCGTTGGAACAGGCAGCTATTTGCCTGAAAAAGCACTGTCTAATCACGATCTTGAAAAAATGGTAGAAACAACAGACCAGTGGATCACTGATCGTACTGGGATTAAAAAACGTCATATTCTAGCTGATGATGAAACCACTACCGATTTAGCTTTTTTTGCCGCTGAAAAAGCGATTAAAGCAGCTGGAATTGAAAATGATGAGATTGATTTAATTATTGTTGCCACTACAACACCAACTCGTGTTTTTCCAAGTACGGCATCCTTAGTTCAAGATAAATTAAATATTCGCACAGGTTGCCCTGCATTTGATATTCAAGCTGTTTGTACAGGGTTTATTTATGCACTCACAGTGGCAGATAAGTTTATAAAATCAGGATCAGTAAAAAATGTATTAGTCATCGGTGCCGAAGCTATGTCTCGCATTGTTGATTGGACTGATAGAAATACCTGTGTACTCTTTGGTGACGGTGCCGGCGCAGTGGTGTTGCAAGCATCTGAAGAAACAGGCATTTTATCAACGCATATTCATTGTGATGGTCAATTTAATGAGTTGTTAACCGTGCCAGTTGGCCCGGGTTCAATAGAAAGCGATACTCAGCCTTGTGTAACAATGCAAGGCAATGATGTCTTCAAGGTTGCTGTACGTACATTAAGCTCAATTGTTGATGAAACACTAGCCGCAAATAACTTAGATAAACACGATATTGACTGGCTTATCCCGCATCAAGCGAACATTAGAATTATCTCTGCAACTGCGAAGAAGCTCGATATGTCTATGGATCACGTTGTTGTCACCGTAGATGAACATGGCAATACATCATCGGCCTCTATTCCCTTGGCGCTAGATACAGCCGTTAGAGATGGTCGTATTCAACGTGGCGAAATGCTGTTGCTTGAAGCCTTTGGTGGTGGGTTTACTTGGGGTTCTGCACTCCTTAAATATTAGCAGTTATCATTTCTGAGGTTTAAATAAAATGAGTTTAGCGTTTGTATTTCCAGGTCAAGGCTCACAGTCCATCGGTATGTTATCGGACTTGGCAAATAAATTTCCACAAGTACAGATAACCTTTGCAGAAGCATCCTACAATTTAGGTTACGATCTTTGGGACTTAATTGCTTCAGGTCCAGCCGAAGCACTTAATGAAACACATCGAACACAACCTGCCATGCTAGCTGCAGGCATTGCGGTTTGGCGTAGTTGGCAGTCCGTTTCAGATATTCAACCTAGTTACTTAGCGGGTCACAGTCTAGGTGAATATACAGCACTTGTTGCCGCTGGCGCCTTAGATTTTGGCGATGCAATTAAATTAGTAGAACAGCGCGGACAATTTATGCAGCAAGCTGTACCAGTGGGCGAGGGCGCTATGGCTGCTATTCTTGGACTGGAAGATGATGTCGTGCGAGCCGTATGCACAGAGGCATCAGAAAAGGGCGTAGCCGAAGCGGTTAACTTTAATTCTCCGGGACAAGTTGTGATTGCAGGTGCCGCGCAAGCAATTAATACTGCAATTGAATTAGCAAAAGAAAAAGGCGCTAAACGTGCATTATTACTGCCAGTTAGCGTGCCATCACATTGTGCGTTGATGAAGCCAGCAGCTGAAAAATTAGCCGAAGTATTAGAAAATATAAGCATTAAAACGCCATCAATTCCCGTTATTCATAATGTAAGCGTTGCCACTGCAAGAACTGAAGCTGATATTAAACAACTATTAGCACAGCAACTTCACAATCCAGTTCGTTGGGTTGAAACAGTTCAATATTTGGCAGCACAAGGTGTCGATACATTGGTGGAAAGCGGCCCAGGAAAAGTATTAGCAGGCTTGACCAAACGCATTGATAAATCAATTATTGGCATGCCTATGTTTGATCAAGCATCCCTTGAAAAAGTTCAACAAGCAGTAGGAGAATAAAATGAGTTTAGAAGGTAAAGTTGCCTTAGTTACAGGCGCTACCCGAGGCATAGGTCGCGCTATTGCATTACGTCTAGGCGCGCAAGGTGCAACTGTTGTGGGCACAGCAACATCAGAAGCAGGTGCACAAACCATTAGTGATTATTTGAAAGACGCGAATATTGCGGGTTCAGGAATGGTGCTTAATGTAACTGATGCTGAATCTATTGAAGCGGTTGTTTCTGAAACAGAAGCAAATTTTGGTGCGCCAGCAATTTTAGTCAATAATGCGGGTATTACGCGAGATAACTTATTAATGCGTATGAAAGATGATGAGTGGAATGACATTATAGACACTAATCTGACTCCAATCTTTAAATTGAGCAAACGCTGTTTACGGTCAATGACCAAAGCACGTTGGGGACGTATCATCACGATCACTTCCGTTGTCGGTGTGATGGGAAATGCCGGCCAAACAAACTATGCTGCAGCAAAAGCGGGCGTAATCGGTTTTAGTAAATCGCTAGCACGAGAAGTAGGTGCTCGCGGCATTACAGCAAACTGTGTCGCACCAGGGTTCATTGATACCGATATGACAAGTGGATTGTCAGATGATCATAAAACGGCATTATTAACACAAGTTCCTGTGAAACGATTAGGTGAACCAGAAGAAATTGCGGCGGCAGTTGGCTATTTAGCGAGTGAAGATGCAGGATATGTTACTGGTGAAACCATCAACGTTAATGGCGGCATGTATATGAATTAATTGGCTTATTTGATATTAGACACACAAATAACCATTAAAAATAGTCATAAACAAGCAATTTTGCTTGTTTATAAAATGGTTGCATTATAAAATGCAGTCATATTTTGAGTATTAACCACTGAAGGAAGTAGAAATATGAGTGATATCCAAGCCCAAGTAACAGAAATTGTTGTTGAACAATTAGGGGTTAACACTGATGAAGTAAAAGCTGATGCTTCATTTATTGATGATTTAGGTGCCGATTCTTTAGATACAGTAGAATTAGTAATGGCTCTTGAAGAAGCATTTGATTGTGAAATCCCAGATGAAGAAGCTGAAAAAATTACAACTGTTGCTGAAGCAGTAAAATATATTAATTCTGTTCAGTCTTAATATTTCAGATTGCTAAATCATAGCCGCCTATCGTGTCACACGCTAGGCGGCTGTTTTGTTTTTGAAAGAGAGGTTTGCGATGACTAAGCGACGCGTTGTAGTCACTGGATTAGGCGCTGTGACGCCTGTAGGTTTAAATGTTAAAGACAGCTGGCAGAATATTATTGCTGGCAAGAGTGGCATTGTTCCTCTTACCTCCTTTGATGTATCAGAATTCTCTGTTCGCTTTGGCGGCAGTATTAAAGATTTTGATATCACTACCATTATTTCTCGAAAAGATGCTAAAAAGATGGATACGTTTATTCATTATGGTATTGCTGCGGGTAAAGAAGCAATCGAAGATTCAGGGCTTGAAATAACAGATGAGAATGCTGAGCGTATTGGTGTTGCTATTGGTTCTGGCATTGGTGGTTTGCCAGGCATCGAAGCTGGACATGCCGCCTTTTTAAGAGGTGGCCCTAGAAAAATTTCTCCCTTTTTTGTTCCCAGTAATATTATTAATATGATAGCGGGTAATCTTTCGATTATGTTTGGTTTGAAAGGGCCAACCCTTGCTATTGCAACAGCATGTTCAACAGGCACGCATAATATTGGTACAGCGGGCCGAATGATTCAATATGGTGAAGCAGATGTGATGATTGCAGGTGGTGCGGAAATGTCGACCTCACCAACAGGTTTAGGCGGTTTTGCAGCTGCTCGTGCTTTATCAACTCGCAATGATGATCCTGAAGCGGCAAGTCGTCCTTGGGATGTAGATCGTGATGGTTTTGTTTTGGGTGATGGGGCTGGCGTGATTGTTTTAGAAGAATATGAACATGCAGTTAAACGTGGTGCAACGATTTATGCTGAATTAACAGGTTCAGGTATGAGCTCGGATGCTTATCATATGACCATGCCATCAAAAGGTGGTGAAGGCGCGGCACGCTCAATGAAAAATGCCATGGCAGATGCTGAATTATCTGCCGACCAAATTGATTATATCAATGCGCATGGCACATCGACACCTGCTGGTGATGGCGCAGAGACCCAAGCAGTTAAATCTGCCTTAGGTAATGCCGCAAATTCTGTTGCAATTAGCTCTACAAAATCAATGATTGGTCATTTGTTAGGTGCCGCCGGTGGTGTTGAAGCTGTATTTAGTATTTTGGCCATTCGTGATCAAGTTGCACCACCTACCATTAATTTAGATAATCCTGATCCGGTGTGTGATTTAGACTATGTACCGCATACAGCGCGTTCAATGAAAATTGATATTGCCATGTCAAATTCATTCGGTTTTGGTGGTACTAATGGTACAGTTATCTTTAATAAGTTAAAGTAATTCATTGTTTTTAATATGATTCTAATTAACGGAAAGCCCGATAATAGAATCAGTGTTTCAGATCGATCCATTCAATATGGTGATGGTCTTTTTGAAACAATTGCATACCGAAATGGTCAGCTTGAATTTCTTGAGGCACATTTAACACGTCTTATTCACGGCTGTGAGCGGTTAACTATTCCTTTTCATCAGCTAAAACAATTGAAAGAGGAATTATCAATTGTTTTAGTCGAGTTAGCTGAAAATGATGCGGTAATTAAAATTATCATTAGTCGAGGCAGTGGTGGACGCGGTTATTTAGCAGATCCAAGTGTTGAGCCTACTCGTATAATATCAACGCATCCATTACCTACGTACCCTGAAAGTAATAAAACAGCTGGAATTACCGCTAGATTTTGCCAACAACGCTTATCTGAAAATATAAGCTTAGCGGGCATTAAGCACTTAAATCGTTTAGAACAAGTGTTAGCACGCAATGAATGGAATGATACGGATATTTCTGAAGGCATAATGCTCGATCAGCATGATAATGTAATTGAAGGCACAATGAGCAATCTATTTATTGTAAAAGCTGGTTCATTATTTACCGCACAGCTTAATAAGTCAGGTGTGGCAGGTATTATTCGTGCTGAGATCTTGAGCCTCGCGACAGTGAACGATATTCCCTACACTGAAACTATCATATCTAAAAGCGCGTTAGCAGATGCGGATGAAGTATTTATTTGTAATAGTCTGATAGGAATTTGGCCAGTAACTTGTATTGTGAATGGAAAAATAAACTATAATTATCCGCTTGGGGAAATAACACAGCAATTACAGAAATTATTGTCGAACTAATATGCGTCTCATTAAAAACATACTACTATTTTTACTGCTACTGATAGCTATTGCCATGGCTTTGGCTTGGAATCAATACCAGCGATTCCTTTCTTCACCACTACAAATCGGTGGAGAGAGCATTCATTACACGGTTGAGAGTGGCAGTAGCTTATTGGCCATTGGTGAAGATCTCAATGCAAAAGGTTTTACATCATTACCGCCCAAATACTTATATTTCTATGGTCGTTTGCAAAACAAAGCCCATTTAGTTAAGGCGGGTGAATATAAGATTGAACCAAATACAACGTTTCCAGAATTATTAGACCAACTAGTTAAAGGTCAAGTCATACAATACTCTTTTACCCTTATTGAGGGTATGACATCGCAACAATTTATCGATGCTATCGCTGCTGATAAGCGCTTTGAAAAAACATTAACAGATACTAAACTACCCGCTGTGATGAAAGCCATAGGTTTAGATAAAACACATGGTGAAGGTGAATTTCAGCCTGAAACCTATAACTTTACAGCGGGCACAACTGATAAAGAGATGCTACAACGCGCTCATGCCATGATGACAGCAACCTTGGAGATTGAATGGCAAAATAGAGCTAAAGACCTGCCCTATAAAACACCTTATGATGCTTTGATTATGGCATCTATAATCGAAAAAGAATCCGGTATAGCAGAAGAGCGCCCTCAAATCGCAGGTGTATTTATACGTCGCCTTAAAATAGGCATGCGTTTACAAACTGATCCTACGGTTATCTATGGTATGGGAGACAAATATAAAGGCAATATTCGTCGAAAAGATTTAACGACAGATACGCCTTATAATACCTACACACGATCTGGCTTGCCGCCAACACCTATCGCTCTGCCAAGTGAAGAAGCCATTCATGCCGCGCTACATCCTAAAGATGGCAAAAGCTTATACTTTGTTGCCACAGGAAAAGAAGGCAGGCACTATTTCTCGAAAACACTAGCTGAGCATAATAAAGCGGTTAGAAAGTATCAATTAAAGCGATGAAAGCTAAGTTTATTACGATTGAAGGAATAGAGGGCGCAGGCAAGTCAACCCAGCTAGACTTTATCCAAAAATATTTGTCCGATCAAGGTCAATCACTTACGGTAACCCGTGAACCGGGCGGCACAGAACTAGGTGAGCAAATTCGTGAATTATTACTGACACCTCGTCCACAGGGTATGGCAGTAGATACTGAGCTATTACTTATGTTTGCAGCACGTGCAGAGCATGTCGAGCAAGTCATTAATCCTGCACTTGAACGTGGTGAATGGGTGCTTTCTGATCGTTTCACCGATGCAACTTTTGCCTATCAGGGTGGTGGTCGTGGCATTGCTCAACAGCGAATTACTGATATTGCTGAGTGGACATTAAAAGGATTGCAACCAGACTTAACCTTGCTATTTGATTTACCTGTCGAAGTAGGGCAGCAACGTGTACTAAGCCGAAATGAAGGCATTGATAGATTTGAACAAGAAAAAGTGGATTTCTTTCAACGCATCAAAGAGTGTTATCTAGAACGTGCGAAACACGCTCCAAAACGAATAAAAGTAATTGATGCCAACCAATCGATTGCGGATATCCAAGCTCAATTAGCCTCAATATTAGATCGTTTGCTTGTAGCTTAATATGTATCCGTGGAATCAGGTGTTATGGCAACGCTTTTGCCAGCAACAACAGCAACAACGGTTGCCTCACGCCTTATTATTATCAGGTATTTCAGGTTTAGGAAAGGAAGGTTTTGCTGAATCTGTTGTCGCAAATGTATTGTGCATATCTCTTAAAAATGACAATTCACCGTGTGGTCAGTGCCATAGCTGTCAATTATTAAGTGCTGGAAATCACCCCGATCATATTAAAATCATGCCTGAAGAAGCAGGTAAGCAAATAAAGATAGATCAAATTCGATCTTTAAAAGATAAGCAACAACTCACAACAAGCGTGGCCAATTGGAAGACTATTATTATCTCACCGGCAGATGCAATGAATGTCAGTGCCAGTAATAGCCTGCTCAAATTATTAGAAGAGCCGCAGCAAAATACACTTCTCATTTTAATAACGGATAAGCCTGAAAAATTACCCATCACGATCAGAAGTCGTTGCCAGAGCTACCCTTTTTCAAGCCCACCAACAGAACAAGCGCTAGCATGGTTGGCGACACAAGATATTCATAATACAAAGAATGAGCTTGAAAAAATATTACAGTTAGCGAGTGGGGCACCGATAAAAGTATTAGAAATGCTTGATAATAATATAAGCGATCGTTATCAACAGATCGAGCGTGATTTTGATGCCATATTATCAGGACAAGCCAACCCTATTGCATTGGCAACATCATGGAAAGATTTTGAATTAAGTGAAATATTACATTATTTACACTATTTAATTAAAAACCGTTTGATTGAATTATTAGAAACAAAGCAAAAAAGCACGAAAAATCGACATTATCTTAAAATATCTGATTGCATCATGGACACAATAAAGCTAACATCATCTTTAAATAACGTTAATAAAACATTGTTAACAGAAGACTTTATTGTTTCTGTCATGCAAATAACATATAAATTCGAAAACAAGGTTAGGTAATCACAATGGCAATGTCCCCCGGAAAAGGTATTCTGGCATTAAAAATAGCAGATCAAAATATGCTCTATCATGCTTTTATGCCCTATTTACAGAATGGCGGCATATTTATCCCAACCAATAAAGTCTATGAATTGGGAGAAGAGGTTTTTATCGTGCTGAACCTAATGAACGAGCCGGATAAAATACCTGTTGCAGGAACAATAGCTTGGATCACGCCAAAAGGTGCACAAGGTAATCAAGCTGCAGGCATTGGTGTTCATTTTAGTGATGATGACGGTGCCGCGACTGTACTTAGAGGTAAGATAGAAAATTACCTAGCAGACAAAAAAGCCGACAAACCTACTCACACAATGTAATTAGAATTAACTATGTTTATAGATTCACACTGCCACCTCAATATGTTGGCACAAGAGGAGGGCGGCATTGATGCCGTCATCGCTCAAGCAAAAAAAAACAGCGTAGATCATATTGTTTGTATCGCAATAGATAGAGCTGGTTGTGACGAGGTCTTAAACCTTGCTAAACAGTACCCTGATATGAGTGCCAGTGCTGGTATTCACCCTAATGTTGAGCCTACACCAAAAGAAACACTAACCGTCGCTCAATTAACCGAACTAGCCAGTCATGAAAAAATTATCGCCATAGGTGAAACAGGCTTAGATTACTTTCGTAGTGAAGGTGATTTAGAATGGCAAAGAGATAGATTCCGAATTCATATTGAAACAGCAAAACAAATCAACAAACCGCTTGTTATTCATACTCGCGAAGCACGCGAAGACACGATGACAATTTTAGAACAAGAAAATGCACAACAAGCCGGTGGCATTATTCATTGTTTCACCGAAAACTGGCAAACGGCACAAAGAGCGCTTGATATTGGTTTTTATATTTCACTTTCTGGAATTGTCACCTTCAAAAATGCAAAAGAGTTACAAGAAGTCGCAAAAAAACTACCGCTAGATCGTATTTTGATTGAAACAGATGCTCCCTATCTTGCTCCAATGCCACATCGAGGCAAAACTAATAAGCCGGCATTTGTAAAACACGTAGCTGAATTTCTAGCTGAACTACGAGGGGATACGGTAGAAAATATTGCTAAAGCCACCTCAGATAACTTTCATCGTTTATTTCCTACTACACAGTGAAAACACATATGATCAGGCTGTTCGCATTACTATTTCTAACCGTTCAACTGATTGCCTGCTCTAATGACTATGCCCAATTAACAGCGCTGGATGATGAAGCCATAATTTTAGCTTTTGGTGATAGTTTAACCTATGGAACAGGCGTAAACAGTGCTACACAAAGTTACCCCGCAGTTTTGGCAAAATTGACCGGGCTAACAGTGATCAACAAAGGTATTCCAGGAGAAATCAGCCAACATGGGCTAGGGCGACTAGCCGCTGTTTTGGATGAAACACAGCCTAAATTAGTCATTCTGTGTCATGGAGGCAATGATTTAATCCGTAAACTAGGCAAAGAACAGTTAAAAGAAAACTTAGATCAAATGATTAGTTTAATTCAAAATAGTGGGGCTGAAGTTGTTTTGGTTGGCGTACCCAACTTTAGTTTAATGCTAAATGTACCCGATCTCTACTCAGAACTCGCTACACAACATAAAATTCCAGTAGAGTTAGATGTTCTGCCCAAAATTGAGCGTAACCCAAAACTAAAATCTGATCCCATTCATCCTAATGTACAAGGCTACGCATTAATGGCTGAACGTATATATACAATATTACAGTCATCTGGTGCACGTTAGCTCATAAAAAATGTCATTAAACAACGTAAGTATTGGCTTGATTAACCCTAAAAGTCCAGATAATGTTAGTTCGATTCTTCGTGCAGCAGGCAACTATGATGTGAACAAGGTTTTTTATACCGGATCACGTTATAAGCGCGCCTTTCAAAATCAAGGAAAAACAGTTAACTTAAGCCGTAAAGTAAGCAATAACGTCAAGTTATCAGGTGTAACTGACCTATTAGATGCAGTAGAAAAAGGCATGACTATTATCTGTGTCGAACTCGTTGAAAATGCAACTCCACTACCGGAATATCAACATCCCGACAATGCTTTTTATATTTTTGGGCCAGAAGATGGTTCAATCGAACAAGAAATTATTGATCAATCAGATGCTGTTATTTATATTCCTACTATTGGTTGTATGAACCTAGCTGCAACAGTTAATGTGCTGCTCTATGACAGACTGGCAAAAACAAGACACATTGCTGCAGGCAATAGGAGAATTACCCAAAGTCGAGATAGAAATAACAGGTTAAAGATTAATAAAATAGATTGAGTTTTATGAACCACTACACCTTACCTAAAGATAGAATAAGTTTATCTGCCCCCCTAATAATAGGTATATTTTAATTTGTAACTTATATGTAACCTTATAATTGATAATCTACAATTAAAGTAATTGTATGAGGTAAGGTTATGACTGCAACATTAAAAATAAAAGCATTCTCAGAGTATGAGTATGAAGTTAACCAAGAAACATCAATAACAACGTCTAATGGATTGTTAAATAAAAAGTTAAAAGATGTTCATCATAATGCAAGGTTGTTTTCTGAATTAACACTGGCACAACGAATATCTCTAGTAGAAGAGATTAAACAAGGCTTTGTTGATGTTGCAGAAGAGATGGTACAGGCTGAATGTAAGGCTAAAGGTTTACAAGTTGGGACACCTGAAGAGTCTGAAGCATGGGCATTAGGGCCTGTTTTCGTTGTTAGACACCTAAGATTGATTCAAGAGTCATTACAAGCACTGAAAAACACCGGAAATACAATAATTGGCAAGGTATTTATTGAATAGGCGACATCGCCAGAAGAGTGTGTGTTTACATTTCACACACCTTATTTAACATAATATATATTATGCGAACTAACAAATAACATATAAAAGTGGGTTGATGCGCTGCGCCTGCATTCAATCCCACTTTTTTATATAACTACTGGAGAACTTCCATAAGACAAATTATAAGTAATCTTCCCCTGGTACAAATCTAAATCTAACGGGACTTTTACCTGTTTACCTTTACACTTTTCAAATATTGAAATAATGCCTTGTTTCTCGTGAGCATCATATAAACGTAATCTAATGATTTGGTCTGGCTCTTCAACAATAAGCGAAACTTCTGCTTTTAGTTTTTCACCATCAAAATGACGAACGTTATGAACACTACACAAAACGTGCATAATTATTACCTGATTTAAGTAGCTTGCAATACGTATAAAATCCTTGCCGGTCAAATTGATGCAGTGCCTCATCAACAAATACCAAAACTTCAAATCCTTCAGCTTCAACAGAGATCATAGAAATTTCAGCAACAGCACCTTTTTTAACTTGAGGAACTCTAATTCCTAAACCTTTAAGGTAAAGTGTTTTTTTAAACTTAACCATCAAACCTAGGGTAATCCCCCCATTTTTAATGGAGATCAGTAGTAGATATTTTTCTCTGTGTTAATTTTAATTTCTGAATTGGTGTAATACCACCAATTCCCATATTAGGTCGTTCGTTATTATAAGTCCACAAC
>JALSLH010000007.1 GCA_026988435.1 Methylophaga sp. | reverse complement strand
TCACAGAATATGTCTGTTAATTTGTTCATGAGCCTGTTTTCCTTTCATCAAAATCTTTGTCGTAAAAGATCTGATCGGTTAACAGGCGTTTAGTTCCCTTTTCTTAAACAGGATTCAGGTTAACTAACCTGAACGCTGGATAAGCACAGGCATCCAACACATCTATTTTAGCGGCTCTCCGCGTTAGATTGACTTCCAATAGCTCGCTATTGCTACGTAAACCTGCCTTGATATCCACTAAAATAGAAGCGCTGGATCAAAATAATGACTGATTTCTTATCCCTTTAACATCTGTTTTTTGCTAAGGTGCTGTAAATTAAAAGTTTTGTACCTACCCTTATCCAGAGTTCATATATGGTCAGCCCCACATTGCAAGAAAAAAATTAATTTGTGGCAAAAAGAATATTGCTCCCATATATCCGGCTTTTAATGAAGTCCTTAATGACTTCTAGCCCTGATGGAATATGCACATTCCCGTCTTATCAGGTTAACGGCCTCATAGGCCCTAGAACTCGGCAGACTTTAGGAATGCAGGTGATGTCCTATTTTGTCATCATTTAAATCTTATCCACACAATTTTTCTACTTGTTATCCCTACGCTGCTTGATAATTTTCTTGTTTACTTAATAATGCCCATGCAATCCGAGCATTTTTATTGGCAACCGCAACCGCGGTAATGTTCTTGCCGCGGCGTTGTTCAAGCTCCTGGATCCATTTGTTTCGTTTATCGTGATAGTTATTGGTCACGCGAACTACCGCTCGCCCTCCGTGTATAAGTAGCATCCTAAGGTAAGGATCTCCTCGTTTACTTATTCCCATTAAAGTGGGTTTTCCTCCTGTAGAATGTTGCCTTGGAACCAGACCAAGCCAAGCAGCTAACTCACGACCGCTGTTAAAAACACGGACATCGCCAATGGCACAAACAAGAGCCGTAGCCGTCAGTGGGCCTACGCCAGGAATCGTCAACAGACGTTGACAATCCTCATTATGCTTACTCAATAGTGCTAACTTATCTTCAAGTATTTTTATTCGATTATCACTGTGGATGATCTCACTGTAAATATCATTAACAAGTGCTCTAAATAAAGGCGTTAAGCTGTTTTCTGCATCTTCAAGTATGTCAGGAATACGTTTTCTAACATGACTTATTCCTTTAGGCAGTACGATGCCGTACTCCATTAATAATCCGCGGAGTTGATTGACTTGTGCAGTACGTTTAGCCACTGACTGACTTCGGATCCGGTGTATGCTTTGAAGATCTTGCTGCTCAATGCTTTTGGCGGGGACAAATCGCATAGTAGGACGCGCTACTGCTTCACAAATAGCTTCTGCATCGACCGCATCATTTTTATTGAATTTGACATAAGGCTTTACAAACTGAGGCGCCATGATACGCACCGTATGTCCCATTTTGGTGAATACTCTCACCCAATGATGCGCACCACCACAGGCTTCAAGCCCAATGAGACAAGGTGATAAGTTAGCAATGAAATTAATTAATTTCTGGCGACTGAGTGATTTTTTTAACACCGGCTCTTCATTTTCATCAACACCGTGAAGTTGAAAGCTTTGTTTAGCTAAATCAATTCCTAATACGCAGATCTTTGTTTTTACGTTACACTGTTTCATGGTTGGTCTTACTCCTAGTTTGATGTGGGTTAACATGTCACATCATGGCACATTGATGCCGTTTAAAGGGGTGGGGCTGACCATTCCATTAGGTTAACTAAAGATTAATCGTTCATCATCAACCGTGACCTTTATCGTGTCACCCGCTTTAAATCGACCTGACAACAGATCTTGTGCCAGTCCATTTTCTAACTGTTGTTGAATAACACGTTTTAATGGTCTTGCCCCATAAACAGGATCAAATCCAGCTTCTGCAATCAAATCCAAGGCCTCGTCACTTACATCCAAACTCATATCACGTTCTGCTAAACGCTGATGTAAGTGTTGCAATTGAATTTTAGCAATCGCATGAATTTGTTCGCGTTGTAACGGATGAAATACGACCACATCATCAACACGGTTAATAAATTCAGGTCTAAAATGTTGACCAACAATCTCCATCACTGCTGCCTTCATTTCTTCATAATTTTCTTCACCCGCCATTTCCTGAATCACATTCGATCCTAGATTCGATGTCATCACAATAACCGTATTACGGAAATCAACCGTACGACCTTGCCCATCCGTTAAGCGACCATCATCCAATACTTGTAACAAAATATTAAACACGTCAGGATGTGCTTTTTCGACTTCATCAAGCAAAATCACTGAATACGGCTTACGACGAACGGCTTCGGTTAAATAACCGCCCTCTTCATAACCAACATAACCGGGAGGCGCACCCACTAATCGTGCGACCGAGTGTTTTTCCATAAACTCAGACATATCGATGCGAACCATGGCGTCTTCGGTATCAAATAAGAACGTAGCTAATGATTTGCATAATTCTGTTTTACCCACACCGGTAGGTCCTAAAAATAAGAACGAACCATTTGGACGATTAGGATCAGATAATCCAGCTCGTGAACGACGAATAGCATTAGCTACAGCAGTCACAGCCTCATCTTGACCAATAACACGTTCGTGCAAAGCCTCATCCATTTTCAGAAGCTTGTCTCGCTCGCCTTCCAGCATTTTAGATACTGGAATCCCCGTCCATTTAGACACTACTTCAGCAATTTCTTCCTCACCCACTTTATTTCTAAGCAAAGTGAAATCTTGCATTTCAGCTTGTGTGGCCATATCCAGCTCTTTTTCGAGCTCTGGAATCTTGCCATATTGTAATTCTGACATTTTAGCCAAATCACCATTACGGTTAGCAAATTCTAGATCCATCCGTGCTTTTTCGAGATTTTCTTTGATGTGTTGACTACCATGCAAGGCTGCTTTTTCTGACTTCCACACTTCTTCTAAATCAGTATATTCCCGCGCCAGTTTCTTCATCTCTTTTTCAAGTATATCGAGACGTTTTTTCGATGCATCATCAGATTCTTTTTGCAGTGCTACCCGTTCAATTTTTAATTGAATTAAACGACGTTCCATTCGATCGAGTGACTCAGGCTTAGAATCAATCTCCATTCGGATACGACTTGCCGCTTCATCAATCAAATCGATTGCTTTATCAGGCAACATGCGATCGGTAATATATCGATGAGATAATGTCGCTGCTGCCACAATAGCAGGGTCGGTAATATCTACACCATGATGCACTTCATAACGTTCACTCAAGCCACGCAATATGGCAATGGTGTCTTCAACTGAAGGCTCGCCCACCTGTACTTTTTGGAATCGACGCTCTAAAGCGGCATCTTTTTCAATATATTGGCGATACTCATCTAATGTTGTCGCTCCAATACAATGTAGCTCGCCCCGCGCTAAGGCGGGTTTCAGCATATTACCGGCATCCATCGCACCTTCGGCCTTACCAGCACCGACCATGGTATGAAGTTCATCAATAAATAAAATGATCTGCCCTTCTTGTTTCGACAAGTCTTTTAATACCGCTTTTAAGCGTTCCTCGAACTCACCACGGAATTTTGCACCCGCAATTAATGCGCCCATATCGAGTGAAAGCAAGCGTTTACCTTTCATGCCTTCAGGCACTTCACCATTAATGATTCGCTGTGCTAAACCTTCAGCAATTGCAGTTTTACCCACACCCGGCTCACCAATCAACACTGGATTGTTTTTAGTTCTACGTTGCAATACCTGAATAGTACGACGAATTTCATCATCACGACCGATTACAGGATCTAACTTGCCATTTTCAGCACGCTCAGTTAAATCAATAGTATATTTATCTAATGCTTGACGTTGTTCTTCTGCATTGGGATCAGTCACGTTTTCACCCCCTCTTATTTTTTCCACTACTGTTTCAAGTACAGCTTTATTACCGCCGTGTTGACGTAATAATTCACCCGCCTGGCTTTTATCAGCCACTACCGCCAGCACAAATAACTCACTCGATACATACTGATCTTTACGCTGTTGGGACAATTTATCGGTTTGATTAAGCAGCCGATTTAAATCTTGTGACACATGCATATTGCCATCACCACCTTCTACTTGGGCGAGGCGTTCTAACTGTTGCTCTAACCCAGCTTGATATGCTGGTACATTGACGCCACTTTGTGCCAATAAAGGCTTAACCGTGCCCGATTGTTGTTGTAATAATGCCAACATCAAATGAGCCGGTTCAATAAATTGATGATCTTTCCCTACGGCCATACTTTGAGCCGCACCCAGTGCTTCTTGGAATTTACTAGTTAATTTATCTATTTGCATGATAATGATCCCCTATTTTTGTTCATACTAATTATATGGGGGGAAGATAATGTTAAATCAAGACTATTAGTTAACCTCAGATCTGTTTAAGAAACAGTCATCATACTAAATTCTTCGCTCGTAATTCTCAACGATGGTTTATTGTCTTTAAGTGAGTAAGCGATAAGCCCAGCAATGATATTCAGCATAAAGC
>JALSLH010000006.1 GCA_026988435.1 Methylophaga sp. | reverse complement strand
GGTGATTTGGTTGTATTCCCATTAGGTTGGAAGGGCACATGGGAAGTGAAAAAAGCATTGAAGAAGCATTACCAGCATAGCTAAGCCCATTTAAAGTTACATTCTTAATAAAAAGGTCAGACACTAAATGATGCCTGACCTTTTTTATTTATCTATACCCATGTTACTTCAACCTGCATGATTCAGCTTATTTAACACATTCAATATTTCATGCCTCTGGTATGATGTACCACCTTTTCTATTTCTCCGAAGCAATCATGGCCAACGACAACTTTTCTTCTCTCAATCTTCCTGAAACACAATTATCAAATTTAGCCTCTTTGGGCTATAAAAAAATGACACCAATTCAGGCGCAAAGCTTACCCCAGATATTAAAAGGTAAAGATGTTATCGCTCAAGCTAAAACGGGGAGCGGTAAGACAGCGGCATTTGGGATCGGTTTATTAAATGGCATTAATCCCCGCTTTTTTGGTGTGCAGGCTTTAATTATATGTCCTACCCGTGAGTTAGCCGATCAAGTGGGTAAAGAAATACGCCGTCTGGCACGTTTTACTCAAAACATTAAACTGGTACTACTTTGCGGTGGTAAACCGCTTGGCCCTCAAATTGGCTCACTTGAACATGGTGCACATATTGTGGTGGGGACGCCAGGGCGATTGCAAGATCATTTGATGAAAGGCACATTAAAGCTTGATGGTTTGAAAACATTGGTTTTAGATGAAGCGGATCGCATGCTCGATATGGGCTTTGCTGATGCGATGAAAGAGATTATTTCATATACGCCCAAAAAGCGACAAACACTGCTATTTTCAGCAACATACCCCGATACTATTGAAAAAATGAGTCGGTCCTTTCAACGTGATCCAGTACGCGTCACTGTTGAATCTAAACATACTGAAAGTGTAATTGAGCAGTTGTTTTATGAAGTTAAAAAACACGAACGCAATACGACGTTATTAGCTTTGTTTGAACACTATGATCCGGCTAATGCGATTGTTTTCTGTTTTACCAAAAAACAGTGTGATGAAGTGGCAGATTATTTACGAGATCATCGAATTGACGCATTGGCTATTCATGGTGATTTAGACCAACGAGAACGTGATCAAGTGTTAGTACGTTTTGCTAATAATAGTTGTTCAGTATTGGTGGCAACCGATGTTGCGGCACGAGGTTTAGATATTAAGTCATTACAGGCCGTTATTAACTATGAATTACCACGTGATCCTGAAATTTATGTACATCGAATTGGTCGAACAGGTCGTGCAGGTGAAAAGGGCATGGCTTTAAGCATTTTTACGCAATCAGAAGTGGTGCGTGTTAATGCCATTGCTGATTATCAAAAGAAACCCAGCATTTGTGATGTGCCAGAATCACTAGACCGTGATCCTGGCTATAGCTTACAGGCACAAATGGTGACAATACAATTGGATGCGGGACGTAAGAGTAAATTAAGACCAGGCGATATCTTGGGCGCATTAACAGGTGATGCAGGCTTGGCAGGTTCTGATATTGGCAAAATTGATATTTTTGATATGTCGAGTTATGTTGCCATTGAACGAACGGCATTGCGTCAGGCAATGAATTACTTGGCGCAAGGTAAGATCAAAGGTCGTACTATTCGTGCCCGTAAGATCAAATAGTTTAATAGACTCCCAAAAACATTATTGGGAATAACATGAATTTAGAGGTAGATTTAGATTGGCAGTAACAGATTATGCAGTTGGGCAGCGTTGGGTTAGCAACGGTGAAGCAGATTTAGGTTTGGGCCTTATCAAAGAAATAAGTGGTCGTCAGCTTGCCGTATCCTATCCTGCGTCAGGAGAGCAGCGTATTTATGCAGTTAATAATGCGCCATTGAGTCGTGTGCAGTACCCAGTAGGAGATAGAGTTAGCACCAATGAAGATGTGTTTTTCACTATTACTGCACGTCATGAGTTAAATGATTGTTTTATCTATCAAGGTGATGATGATGACGGCAAGGAGATTAGTATTCATGAAATGGATCTCAATAGCTTTGTGCAATTTAGCCAACCTCAAGACCGCCTGTTTGCAGGTCAAATAGATAAAAACAGTCAATTTGAATTGCGGATTGAAGCCTTAGCGCATCAGCATACATTACAGCAATCACCTGTATACGGTTTGATGGGCGCACGTGTACAGTTATTGCCTCATCAAATATATATCGCACATCAAGTGGCACAACGCCATGCTCCTCGGGTGTTATTAGCAGATGAAGTGGGATTAGGTAAAACGATTGAAGCAGGTTTGATTATCCACCAACAATTGATTACCGAGCAAGCTAAGCGAGTTTTGATTGTGGTACCAGATAGTTTGGTGCATCAATGGCTAGTGGAAATGTTACGACGTTTCAATTTACAATTTACAATTATGGATGAGGAACGGCATCAGGCATTAGTTGAAGCAGATGAGGGCAATCCATTTGAGAGTGCTCAGTTGGTTCTGTGTAATTTATCATTGTTCACTGAGAATCCAGATATTTATGACGATGCCATCATGGCTGATTGGGATTTAATGGTGGTGGATGAGGCGCATCATTTACAATGGAGTGAGCAAGAATCTAGCTTGGAATATCGTGCTATTGAAGACTTGGCTCGCCAAGTTCGAGGCTTATTATTGCTCACCGCTACACCTGAACAATTAGGTATAGAAAGCCACTTTGCCCGATTACGATTGTTAGATCCAGATCGTTATTTCGATTTAGCCACGTTTTGCCAGCAAGAAGCAGATTATCAGCCTGTCAGCGATCTAGCTAGCAAGCTATTGGCCGATAATGCTCAGTTACATCTAGTGTCACACCAAGCTGAAATCGAACATTATTTAGGTGAAGAAGCCTATGTTGAATTAGTAAAATCTAATGATTTTGAAGCTAGCCGAGACAGCGCTGTTAGTGCATTACTGGATCGACATGGTACAGGCCGAATTTTATTTAGAAATACCCGTGATGCGGTTGAGGGTTTCCCTCGACGAGTGTTACATCAATATGCCCTTAAAGCCCCTAAACCTTACTTAGAGCGCATTGATTCAGCTGAGCTCATTGCGTTGTTACAAGCAGAGCAATTATTAGGTGACGATTGGTTAGCACTTGATAGTCGTGTTGAGTGGCTATCGAATTGGTTAGCAGATCATAAATTAGACAAAGTTTTAGTTATTTGTGGCCAAGCGCAGACTGCACAAGCGTTAGAGCTTCACCTGCGAATAAACCATGGTTTGCGTACATCCGTATTTCATGAAGGTTTAAGCCTTATTAATCGTGATCGCGCTGCCGCTTATTTTTCAGATGAAGAAGATGGTGCTCAAGTCATGATCTGTTCAGAGATCGGCAGTGAAGGACGTAACTTTCAATTCTCCCATCATTTGGTGTTATTTGATTTACCGCTGAATCCTGACTTATTAGAACAACGGATAGGGCGTTTAGATCGTATTGGGCAAAATCATGATGTGCAAATACATGCTCCCTATTATGAGAATACAGCACAGCATGTTTTATTAGATTGGTATCATCAAGGAATGAATGCGCTTGAACAGGTTTTTGCTGCGGGTGGTGTGATTCAGCAAGGTGTGAAAACTGAATTATTCGAGAGCCTTTCTGAAATAAAAAATAACAAGTTAAAAACAAACTTAATTAATAAAACACAGTTACTTACAAGCGAAACCTTAAAACAACTTCAACAAGGGCGCAACCGATTATTAGAATTAAACTCATGTAATAAGTTGGTCGCTGAAGACTTGGTTGCTGATCTTGAACATGCAAGCCGAGCGACAGAATTAAGTGGCTTTATGGATAGAGTATTTGATGAATATGGCGTAGATCAGCAAATTCATGGGGCAGACAGTATTATCATTTCACCTAGCGATCACATGCTGCATCACCACTTTCCGGCTTTACCAGAAGAAGGCATAACGGCAACTTATAAACGCCGTCGTGCGTTAGTGCGAGAAGATATGGCATTTTTAAGCTGGGAGCATCCAATGGTGCTGGGCAGCTTGGATATGCTCATTAATAGTGATTTTGGAAATAGTGCCTTTTGTACACTTGAATATGATCAATTAGCTGCCGGTACATTATTATTAGAAGCTATTTTTACTTTAAAATGTCCTGCGCCACGATCGTTACAAATTAATCGCTACCTTAACCATTCTTATTTACGTGTGGTGGTTGATGAATCTGGCCGTGATCATAGTGAAATATTAACTGAAACTGAGTTTAATTTAATGGTTGGGCGAATTCCCAAGGTAACAAAACAAGAGTTAGTTAAACAGGCTCGTAGTAAAATTAATATTCTTATTAGTAATGCTCAACAATGGGGTAAACAACAACAGCCTGATATTATTGAACAGGCAATAACGACAATGCGGGCAAGCTTACAAACTGAACAAGAAAGACTGGCGGCCCTAGCAACCATTAATAGCATGATTCGACCAGAAGAAATAAGCTATATTGAGGAATTACAGCAAGCAATTGTAGAACATTTAAAAGCTTCACAACTAAGCTTAAATGCAGTCAGAGTTGCCATTGTGACGGAATAAGA
>JALSLH010000005.1 GCA_026988435.1 Methylophaga sp. | reverse complement strand
TGGCTATTTTTTCGAGTGTTCACATGACTTACGTCAAGGCAATTAGATACCCCTAAAAGATAAAATACCCTTAACAAATTGACTTTATGCTAAAGGAAAACATTATGAACCCCATCAAACATTCCATTTTACCAACCATACTGGCAACAGGATTAGCTTCCTTATTTGTTACGCCAACAGCCTTCGCTGACGATGCATTTTTTGAAGCGCTAACGGGAGGAAAAGTTAGCTTTTCAACGCGCTTACGTTATGAAAATGTTGACCAAGATAATGCATTAAAAGATGCTGATGCACTTACCCTTCGCACTACTTTAGGTTATAAAACAGGTGACTTCCATCGGTTTAGTGCTTTTGCGGAGCTAGAGGATATTACCGAAATAGGCTCAGATCATTACAACAGCACAACAAATGGAAATACGCAATATTCAGTTATTGCCGATCCTGACAACACAGAAGTATTGCAAGCTTATTTGGCCTATAACAACTGGGATACTGAGTTTAAATATGGTCGTCAAGAAATCACCCATCGCGCCGCCCCTTTCCACCGTTTTATTGGTAATGTGCTATGGCGTCAGAACCATCAATCATATGATGGATTCACTATTGTTAATCACTCTTTTGATAAAACAGAATTAAGCTACGCTTATATCAACAAACGAAATACTATCTTTGGTGATGATAGAAATGCAGGCATCATCAGAAATGGTGTCGTTGATATGGATTCGCACCTATTTCGCGGTGTATACGATGGCTTCTCAGCAGGTAAGCTAGAAGCTTATGCATACTTACTTGATTTTGAAGATGCTCCTACAATAGGTACAAAAACAATTGGCTTACGCTGGAACGGTGCCGCTCCATTAAATGATGACTTTAAATTAATTTATACTGCTGAAACAGCACGTCAAGATGACTATAAAGACGGCACGATGGCTAGCCAAAATTATTACCTAGCCGAGCTAGGTGGAAAATATAAAGGCTGGATGGCAAAGCTATCATATGAAATGCAAGAAGGTGATGGCACTGACAGCTTTAAAACACCACTTGGCACCAATCACCCATTCCAAGGCTGGGCAGATCAATTTTTAAGTACCCCAGCACAAGGGCTAAGAGATATTTATGTCACAGCTGTCGGTAAAGTATTCGGTTCCAAGTTAGTCGTAATATACCATGACTTCGAAACTGATGAAAAAAGCTTAGATGCAGGTTCTGAATTCAATATTATGGTCACCAAAAAGTTTATGAAGCACTACACTCTTGGTGCTGCTTATGCTGACTATAATGCAGATAGCGAGTTTGCTTCAAAAGTAGATACTGAAAAGTTCTGGCTATTTGGTCAACTTAAATTCTAAGAAACACCTCGTTTACCAGACTGGACAATCGCTCCAGTCTGGTATTTTTTTGCCTATCATTCTGGTAACTGAGTTTTATTTTGATACCAGCATAAAATTTCTGCTATTATTTTAGCTTCATTCATTGCTGGGTTAACTGAATACGGATTATCATGCAGAATACATCAAAAACTACCGATTTCTTATCTATCCTCGTCCGTTCATTGGGCTTAATTATGCTTATTATCGGTTTATATGTGGGCATCAAAGTCATCTTTGCCGCATGGGAGCTCTATGATGAGCCACAAAAAATTGAGCGATTCGCTGATGCTATTGATCACGGTTCAAACCTTGATAGCACCATTTCATCATTAGCTGCTGGCGCATTGAGCACCTCCAATACTGCTAATGCAGAAACCCCACGAGCAGAAGTCACTCAAGCCGATGATTCACTTCGAGTGTCTTATTTCTTAGCGTGGTTCTTGGCGGTCTTATTGCTAATGATTATTAGCGGCCTAGCGATGAGCGCTATCAAAACAGGTGGGCAGTTAGCACTTTATGATCTCGAAGTTAAACGCTTTGCACGACAGCTGATCGAAGAAGCCCGAAAAACAGATGATGATTAGATCAAGTAGATGACTTATTCACTACTAAACTAAATACGCCTAGCAGTATCATTAAGCCGCCTAAGCCAATCATTAGCGTGAATGGCTCATCTAATAAATAAACAGCCAATACAATCGTAAAGATGGGGCCAAGCATACCCACAATACCTGTTTGTGTTGGGCCAATGCGGTTAATGCTTTCAGTCATCATAAAGCTGGGGATCACTGTGCTAAACACCACTAACATCACCAGCCAGAGCCATGCATCTGCACTTATCGTTACTACAGTCCAATCAACAACAATAGCGCCATAAATAAGCCCAAAAAGACTTGAGGCAATCATAGCCAAACTAGTGAACAACAGGCTCCCTAGCTTTTTGATATAGCCTTTACTAAATAAAACATAAAATGCAAAGCTTAATGCGCTACCTAATACCAATGTAACGCCCAGCAACACATTATTGCCTGTCAACTGTAACTCTTGTGACATAACGAGCACTAATCCAGAGTAAGTAGTTACTAATGCAATAATTATGCGTCGAGTAAGTGGCTCTTTAAATAGTAAATGACCAATGACTGCCACCATAAATGGATAGGTGAATAAACTGAGTCTTTCTAACTGAGCCGTGATTAATTCCAAGCCCATCAGATCAAGTAAAGAGGCTAGATAATAACCGAAAAAACCTAGTAAAAGTATCGTTCGTAATATAGATAAATCTAGTTTCGATTTTTGCGAGTAATCACGTAATAACCACAACAAAATCCCAGCATAAATGGGCAAAGCCAAAGCCATCCTGAGCACCAGCACAGAGTCGGCATTCAAGCCTTGTTGATACAGAAATTTTATGAAAATAGACTTCAGTGAAAATAGCAAGGTACCAAACGCTGCTAAAGCAAAACCTATCCAAATGTTTTTAGTGTGGGAGCTCTTCATTGTTTGCTAATAAGGATCAATATACACCCGTCATTGATCCTTCGGTTACTGCGTTTCGGTAATCTTTTAGCCGGAATCTAATTAATAAAGACCAGATCCCCGATAAAAGATCTCGAGGATGACGGGTAGCTTTATCCCTCAGCAGGCAAGATAATGTCAAAATCTATTTCTGATGATAAGGCTCACTCAAACGATGCACTGAATCAATTAAGCGTTTCATTTTTTCAGGTTCTATTGTTGGATGAATACCATGGCCCAGATTAAATACATGTCCTGTTTCAGCTTTGCCAAAGCTGGCTAAAACACTGGCCACTTCTTGTTCAACACGATCAGCAGAAGCATATAAAACACATGGGTCCATATTACCTTGCAATGTCACTTTATCACCAACACGTTGGCGTGCAGTGCCGATATCTGTTGTCCAATCAAGGCCAACTGCATCAGCACCTGTTTCTGCCATAAGTTCCAACCACTGACCGCCACCTTTAGTAAACATGGTTACCGGTACGGTACGACCATCACTTTCACGCGTTAAACCAGCAATAATCTTTTTCATATAGGCAAGTGAGAACTCTTGGTAGTTGCCCGTGCTCAACGCACCCCCCCAAGTGTCAAACAACATAACAGACTGTGCTCCCGCCGCAATTTGAGCATTTAAATAAGCAATCACCGAATCAGCCATCACATTCAACAAAGCATGCATTTGCTCAGGGGCATCGAACATCATACCTTTTACTTTAGCAAAGTCTTTACTAGAACCACCTTCAACCATATAACAGGCCAATGTCCACGGGCTACCACTGAAACCAATTAAAGGTACTTTGCCATCAATTTCACGACGCGCAAGTCGAATAGCATCCATTACATAACCCAAGTTATCTTCCATATCAGGAACACCTAACTTGGCGATATCGGCAGCGCTTTGTATCGGATTAGAAAACTTAGGGCCTTCGCCTGCAACAAAGTGCAAACCCAAACCCATCGCATCAGGAATCGTCAGAATATCTGAAAAAATAATCGCCGCATCTAAATCAAAACGACGAATCGGCTGCAAAGTCACTTCACACGCCAAATCAGGCGTGCTACACAAGGTCATAAAATCACCCGCCTTAGCGCGCACCTCACGATATTCAGGCAAATAACGCCCTGCTTGCCGCATCACCCAAACCGGAGTTTTATCTACAGGTTGGCGTAATAAAGCACGAAGATAACGATCATTTTTTAATTCTGACACTACAATTCCTCTTTAGATTTTTTAAAGTGTGGCTTTTTTACTTTTTTGGGCTTTCGAAAGCTAAATAACGCCACAACTAGTTCAATCAATATTAAAACAACCCACCAAAATAACTCCGCGATCAATGAAAACAATCCTACGATTGCCTCTCCAGCAGATAACGTCTCACCTGTAACGGTAAAAAGTGTGGCTATCGCTTCTATTAACGAGGAAACAGCTGAAGCAATCAATTCAACAATTGCTACAGCGATTCCTATAATAGCTTCAATCATCTTTCAATTTCGACACTATTGCTCCTTAATATAACTCCAACGTAGGTCGGATAAGCGATAGCGCCATCCGACGCATACGATTATAGAGAGGTAATATTATTAACTCCGCTCGCCAACATCCAAAATATCTACATCCTCACCCCAATTAGACGGATAAACACCCGTCTCCACCAAACGATGAAAAGTGGAATGCGGCCACTCTTTCACATTACCTACATAACCATGTTTCACAGGATTATAATGAATATAATCCATATGCTGAGCATAATCCACATCATCCCGAATCGTATGCTCCCAAAACCGCCGCTGCCAAATACCTCGCTCATTATTTTTAAGCCGAGTTTTCGACCGATATTCCATTTTCGGTAATGCTTTTGAAAAATGCTTTTTCAATATTTGCCAACGCCGAGAATAATCCGCATCGCCATCGGGTAGCGTCCAAATACAATGCATATGTTCAGGTAATACCACCCATGCATCAATATGAAAAGGATGTTTTTCACGTGTGACCCGGATAGCATTACGCAAATCATCAATGTGTTTTATTAAAAAATCAGCATTCCGATTTAGCAAGTTCACGGTGAAAAAATATGTCCCGCCCGCCACACGGTTTCGGCGATAATTCATTAAATAAGTATACCATGAGGCAGATAATGTAGGTCGGATAAGCGATAGCGCCATCCGACAAACAGACCATCACATAAATGACAATATCACATTATATTTCGTAAATTTGGTGATCGTATTATTCGCAGTGTATTGATTCATCCAAACGTCGGATGACGCTATCGCTTATCCGACCTACGAGCTATGACTTCCAAAAACCCCTTTATACCTGCGATACAGAATGAATGGAAAGACAGTGGGAGGTATAGTCCAAAATAAAAGCCACCAATAATCCCCAATAAAATAAGCGATATCCATAAGCCACTTTAGATTATCCATATAACCTAAGAAATCTAGTTGCGGAAAAGCAAACATCGAAAGCAATACAAATGGAATCGAAGCAACCATTATCAGCATAACTATAAAAGATTGACCACCAAACGATGCCATTATGAATAAGAATTTATTCTCTACTTTTAATGCAAATGCGTAACCAACTGGGAAAAGCGAAAAAACAATAGAAACCAGCAAGAACACGACATCTTCATTGCTCATCGTGCCCCTCAATAAGCAACATATATTTTAAGGTATACAAGCTTAGTCCCGAGAAAATAAACATTACTCCTCCAACACACCCATAAAGAAAAAAATTAGCTCCCCATATAGAATGCATATTCGAGCCCAGGTAATATGGAAAGTCTGAAACTAAAATAATGCCAGCAAATAAAGCAAACCCATAAACAAAAGACTTGATTATTAATAGTACTATTGTATGCGCCACACTAGACCTTCAAATAATCCAAAATCCCTTCCGCTGCCTGACGCCCTTCCCAAACAGCCGTAACCACTAAATCAGATCCCCTCACCATATCACCACCAGCAAAAATCTTGTCATTAGTAGTTTGAAAACCAAACTTGCCATCTTCAGGTGCAACCACGCCGCCCCAGTTATTGACCTCAACACCAAATTCAGCAAACCATGGCGCTGGGCTTGGGCGGAAACCAAAGGCAATAATAATGGCATCGGCTTCAAGGACTTCTTCACTGCCTGCAATCGGCTGAGGACGACGACGACCATTTTCATCAGGTTCGCCTAATTCTGTGGTAATCACTTTAATGCCAGTTACCTTATCATCACCAACGACTTCTATCGGTTGGCGATTCCATAAAAACTCAACACCTTCTTCTTTAGCATTATTCACTTCACGGCGTGAACCGGGCATGTTGTCTTCATCTCGACGGTAGGCGCATTGAACAATTTCAGCACCTTGGCGAATCGCGGTGCGGTTACAATCCATCGCAGTATCACCACCACCTAAAACAATGACTCTTTTGCCTTTAAGATCGACATAATCATCAGGGTTTAAGTCTAATTGCTGTTTATTGTTGGCAACAAGATATGGCAAGGCTTCGTAGACACCTTGTTTATCTTCACCGGGGAAGCCACCTTTCATATAAGTATAGGTTCCCATGCCTAAGAAGACAGCATCATACTCATCTAACAGTGCTTGGAATTGAATATCTTTGCCAATTTCAGTATTTAAAACAAACTCGACACCTTGGCCTTCAAGCACTTCGCGGCGGCGCTTAACCACTTCTTTTTCGAGTTTAAATTCAGGAATACCGAAGGTGAGTAGGCCGCCTATTTCAGCGTATTTATCAAACACGACAGGCTTCACGCCATTACGCGCCAATACATCTGCACAACCTAAACCCGCAGGGCCTGCACCGATGATTGCAACACGTTTTCCTGTATCAGCCACATTCGATAAATCAGGTCGCCAGCCTTGTTCTAATGCCGTATCGGTAATATATTTTTCGACAGAGCCGATTGTTACTGCACCAAAACCATCGTTTAAGGTACACGCGCCTTCACATAAACGATCTTGCGGGCATACACGGCCACAAATTTCAGGGAGTGTATTGGTTTCGTGCGCCAATGTAGCTGCTTCAAACAAATTGCCTTCGCTGACCAGTTTTAGCCAGTTAGGAATGTAGTTATGAACGGGGCATTTCCACTCACAATAGGGATTACCACATTCTAAACAACGATCAGATTGCTCAGCCGATGATTTTTCATCAAATTGACCATAAATCTCACCAAAGCCTTTAACACGATCAGCGGCTTTTTGTTTTTTTGGGTCAAAACGACCGACATCTAAAAATTGAAATGTATTTTTTGCCATAATATTTCTTTTGCCTTCAGGAGCGTTACGCTGCTTTAACTTTTTTGACTTGTTCAAGCAAACTACTCATTGCTGAATCCTTAGGTTTAACCAACCAAAATTGTTGTAAACGTTGTTCAAACGTATCTAAAATTTGATTGCCCCATATGCTACCTGTTTCACGAACATGATCTTCTATCATTCGTTTCAAGTGCATGGCATGCTCAGAACTTTCGCCCGCATCAATGCGAACAAGCTCAACTAGTTCATGGTTATAGCGCTCTTCAAAGGTATCATCACTATCTAATACATAAGCAAAACCACCGGTCATACCCGCACCGAAGTTTAAGCCAGACTCACCCAAAACAAGCACAACACCACCGGTCATATATTCACAACCGTGATCGCCAACACCTTCAACAACTGCTGTTGCACCCGAGTTACGCACGGCAAAACGTTCGCCCGCACGACCTGCTGCATATAAATGACCACCCGTTGCACCATATAAACAGGTGTTACCCATGATACTGGCTTCTTGGCTTTCGAAATTACTTTCGGTATGCGGATAAATAGTTAATTTACCTGCCGCCATGCCTTTACCTACGTAATCATTGGCATCACCTTCTAGGCGCATTTCTAAACCACCCGCATTCCACACACCAAAGCTCTGACCAGCAGACCCTGTAAGTTGCAGTTTAATTGGTTTATCCATCATGCCGTAATTGCCATGATGACGTGCAATTTCACCTGAAATACGACCACCCATCGAGCGATGGATATTGCGTACATCATAAGAGAAGAAGCCACCTTTTTTATTGGTAATCGCATCCTGCATATCAACAATCATTTGTTCCGCTAATTCACCTTTATCATAAGGCTCATTTTTCGGCTCAATACAATATTGTGGTTTATCAGCAGGAATCCCCGCTGTTGATAGCAATGGCTTTAAATCTAGCTTGCGTTGCTTATCGGTTGTGCCCGGCAAGATTTCAAGCAGATCAGTACGACCGATCAAATCAGCCATGCTACTCACGCCCAATGCTGCCAACCACTCTTGAGTTTCACGTGCTACAAATTGGAAATAATTCATTACCATTTGTGGCAAACCAATAAAGTGATTGCTACGCAATGTATCATTCTGAGTTGCAACACCGGTTGCACAATTATTTAAGTGACAGATCCGTAAGAATTTACAGCCCAACGCCACCATTGGGCCGGTACCAAAGGCAAAGCTTTCCGCCCCTAAAATCGCCGCTTTAATTACATCTAAACCTGTTTTCAAACCGCCATCCGTTTGCAGGCGAACCTTGTCACGTAAATCATTGGCACGCAATGTTTGATGCGCCTCGGTTAAGCCTAATTCCCACGGGCCACCCGCATATTTAACTGAAGTAAGAGGGCTTGCCGCTGTACCACCGTCATAACCTGAAATAGTGATTAGATCAGCATAGGCTTTCGCTACACCGGCTGCGATTGTGCCGACACCCGCTTCTGATACTAATTTCACCGACACTAATGCGTCTGGGTTCACTTGTTTCAAATCAAAAATAAGCTGAGCTAAATCTTCAATCGAATAAATATCATGATGTGGTGGTGGCGAAATAAGTGTTACGCCAGGCACTGAATGACGTAAAGTCGCAATCATTTGATTGACTTTCGCACCCGGTAATTGACCACCTTCACCCGGTTTTGCACCTTGGGCAATTTTGATTTGTAGAACTTCAGCATTGACTAAATAATGTGGTGTAACACCAAATCGGCCAGAAGCAACTTGTTTGATTTTAGACACACGTTCGGTACCAAAGCGAGCAGGATCTTCACCACCTTCACCAGAGTTTGATCGTCCGCCTAGGCGATTCATGCCCGTTGCAAGTGCTTCATGTGCTTCCGGTGACAAGGCACCTAATGACATGCCGGCACTATCAAAACGAGATAGAATCTTGCCGATATCTTCCACTTCATCTAAGGCTAATGGTTTATCTGCTAATTTAAGTTCAAGCAAATCACGCAAACTCATCACTGGGCGTTCATTGACTAACGTTGCATACTCTTTATAGGCATCATAACTGCCACCTTGCACTGCTTTTTGCAAAGCACCGACAACGTCCGGATTATAAGCATGATATTCACCGCCATGCACATATTTAAGCAAACCGCCTGCTTCACGTTTTTTGCGTTTATTCCATGCACGCGCTGCAACTGCTTGTTGATCGGTTTGTAGTTCTTCAAAACCTGTTCCGCTAATTCGGCTAGTTGTGCCTTTGAAGCATTTGGCAACCACATCTTCATGCAAGCCAACAATTTCATACAATTGCGCACCACGGTAGCTAGCAATAGTTGAGATACCCATTTTTGAGGTAACTTTATATAAACCTTTATTAATACCCTTGCGGTAGTTTTGGCAAACGCTTGCATATTCCATGTCTTTAATAACATTACTTTCAATCATGTCATGCAAACATTCATAGGCTAAATAGGGGTAAACAGCCGTTGCACCGTAACCAATTAATACAGCAAAATGATGGGCATCCCTTGCTGTTCCGGTCTCAACTACAATATTGGCATCACAACGTAGGCCTTCTTTGATCAAACGGTGATGAACAGCACCCGTTGCTAATAAGGCATGTAATGTTTGTTTGTCTTGTGAAATACCACGATCTGATAAAGTGATAATCACTGTTCCAGCACGTACTGCCGCTTCGGCCTTATCTGCAATCGCATCAATCGCATCGGCTAAATCAACACCATTGTCATAATGCAAAGATAAGTTGATTGATTGATACTGATCGTCTTGCGCACCTTTGTCCATTAGCTGCTGAAAGCGATTTTCAGACAAGATTGGCGAATCAACCACCATGCGCTCAGCGTGATCTTCACTTTCTTCAAATAAGTTATGCTCACGACCAAAACATGTTTCTAATGACATTACGATGCTTTCACGTAATGAATCAATCGGCGGATTAGTCACCTGCGCAAACTGCTGACGGAAATAATCGAACAACGATCGTTCTTGCTGAGATAGCACTGGGAACGGCGTATCATCACCCATCGAACCGGTTGCTTCTTGGCCCGCTTCACCTAATACACGAATAATTTGATCGCGTTCTTCAAAGCTAACTTGGAATAATTTCTCATGAGCTGCAAACTGATCAGCGCTCATTGCCTGCGGTACTTCCGCAGCCGTATCATCTAAATGTTGCAAGTTATCATCAACCCACTGTTTATATGGGTGTGCACTTTTCAACTCATTATCGATCATTTCAGGTAATAAGAACTCACCTGTTTTAGTGTCTACCGCCAGCATTTCACCCGGCTTCAAACGACCCTTCGCTACCACATCCTCAGGCTTATAAGGGTAAACACCCACTTCTGATGCAATCGTTATATGGCGGTCTTTTGTAATTATATAACGCGCTGGACGCAAGCCATTTCTATCTAGTGTACAGGCGGCATAACGACCATCGGTTAATACCACACCAGCAGGGCCGTCCCATGGTTCCATATGCATTGAGTTAAAATCATAAAACGCGCGTAATTCTGGATCCATTGTATTTGCATGTTGCCATGCAGGTGGGATCAGCAAACGCATTGAACGAAACATGCATACACCGCCCGCCATTAAAGCTTCGAGCATATTATCCATGCTTGATGAATCCGATCCCGTTGTGCCAACCAGAGGACGAATATCCATCATGTTTTCAATTAATGGTGTTGAGAATTTTGCACCACGAGCCAATGCCCAGTTACGGTTGCCTTCAACCGTATTGATTTCACCATTATGTGCCAAGTAGCGGAATGGCTGAGCCAAACGCCATTCTGGCAAGGTATTGGTAGAAAAACGTTGGTGGAACACACAAATTGCTGTTTCCATGCGCTCATCTTTTAAATCTTTATAAAAGACAGGCAAGTATTCAGGCATGATCAAGCCTTTATACGACATGACCCGAGATGAAAGCGACGGAATGTAAAAGGCATTATCATCCGTCACGGCTTTTTCAGCTAAGCGACGCGCAATATATAAATGACGTTCAAATGCCGCTTCATCCATATCGGTAGCAGCATTAACAAACACCTGGCGCATAATCGGCATCGATTTCATCGCTTGTTCACCACAAGCAGATTCCGCATCAACGGGCACATCGCGCCAGCCCAACACTTCAAGCCCTTGTGCAGATAACTGCTCCGTCACAACGGCTTGATTAGCTGTTGCTTTAGCGTCATCTTGCGACAAAAACACCATGCCGACAGCATAGTTATCTGACACTGCAAAGTTTAATTCTTTGGCAATCGTACGAAAGAAACTGTCTGGTTTTTGCATAAGCAAGCCACAACCGTCACCTGTTTTACCATCAGCGCCAATCGCGCCACGATGGGTTAAGTTGCCCAATGCTTCGATAGAAGTTGAAACTAACCAATGGCTAGCTTCGCCATCCATCTGTGCCATCAAACCGAAACCACAGTTATCTTTTTCAAATTTTGACCGATATAGGCCTTGTTCTAATTCTTTTGGCTGACTCACGTCACATACCTTTAAAAATAATTCTAAACGCCGGATAAACACTCAGCGAGGAACGACTCAACTATTTTGAGCCGCGAAAAATGGATCTAACATTATAGCTGTTATATGGCGCATCATCAATCACTAGTCACCATGCTTCAATGGGAAAACCTAGCATCTACCCTCGTACTGTTTGCGCAGTTCATTTTATAAGTTTAGCTTGCTAACAGTACATAGCACCCATTTACGTGATATCACTCAGTGATATGACCCGGTTTGAGCGTTATGGCTTAAGGCTTTGTCTTTATTAGTTTTTTCATTGGACAATCGTCCGTTATTTTGTATTCTTTGACCTTTTTCACTCTACGCATAAATGAGAAAACAGTCCCATGATCTACTTTCATAACAGAAGCATATTAATACCATCATTACTTCTAACTATCAGTACAACTAGCCCTATTATTGCTCATGCAGCACCGGCATTGAAACTAGATTCACTTAGTGTCACAGCCACACGAGTTGATCGCTTAACACGAGAGGTGCCTGCAGCTATCACTGTTATTGATGAAGATCTTATTGAAAGCACTAAAATGATGAATATCAAAGATGCGCTTCAAGGTGTTCCCGGTTTATTAATCGATTCCAAAAACGGCGGCTATGATGTACGACTGATTATTCGTGGTGCAGGACAAAAAGCGAATTTTGGGGTGCGTGAAATTATGGTGCTGCGTGATGGTGTACCGATGACTGATCCTGATAGTTTTTCACGCTTTGACTTTATTGATACCCAAGATATTGAGCAGATTGAGGTCACAAAAGGACCGGGTTCATTATTTGCTGCTGGTTCTGCGGGTGGCACCATTCAACTTTTGTCAAAATCACCGTTTGATGTAGACAGCAACCGCATTCGTATCGGCTTAGGAAATGAAGGCGCTGAAAACTATAATCTGCGTCATGCCATGTTGCTCAATGAGAATAATGCTATTTCTATAACGGCTTCTCGACGTGTGCTCGAAAATGGTTGGCGTGAATGGAATGAGTTTGATAGCAATCAAATCAGCTTTAAACATGGCTTAAAATTTAACGAGTCAGATACCTTAGATACTGAAATCAGTTACTCCGAAGCAGATATCCAGCTTCCTGGCTCTATGGATGAAGCACAGTTTGATGAATATAAACGCACAGGCAAGCAAACCGATAATAGTAATGCTTGGAAAGATTCTGGCCGTTATTCAAAAATTTGGTTCTTTAATACCCGTTTAGAAACGCAACTAACTGAAAACCTGCGTTTTAGACCCAAGGCATATTACACTCATTGGACACATTATCACCCTGTTACCGGTGCGATTAATGACAATGAAGATAATGGCGTAGCAAGCTATGGTACGGATCTGGAGTTTGTATTTGATCATCAATTATGGGGGGAAAGTACCTTGGTGGCAGGTGTGACCGCTCGCCAAGAAAAAAGTGATGATAGTCGAAAATATCAATATCGTGATGTCAAAACCATACCCTTTGGTCCACAAGCTGGTCGAATCATTGCCACACTTTCGGATAAAAAAGGGGCGCTATTACAAACGGAAGACTCCACTAACACCTTATTCGGCTTTTATTTTCAAGAAACCTTACGCCCAAGTGACAAATGGCTGATTGATATCGGTTTGCGTTATGACCGTTCTAACTTTGATATTAAAACTAATGAAATTGGTAAATACAATTTTGCCACTGGAAAATATGGTGCTGGTGCAGGGCTGACTAAAACTGATAAAACATTTAAGCTACTATCGCCTAAAGTCGGCGTTTCCTATCAATTATCAGATACCTTAAGCGCCTTTGGTACTATTGCCCGCTCTGATCAAGTACCCTCATCGAATGAAATAAATGAAAGTGTTGATTTAGACGAATCGACTGCCACCAATTTTGAGGTGGGCTTAAAAGGCCGCCATCAAAAATGGTCATTTGATACTTCCGTTTATTACACTGAAGTTAAAGATGAAATTATGGCTCTTTTATTAGACCATCACACCACCTTTCAAAATGCTGGAAAAACCGATAAAAAAGGCTTTGAGTTTGCAGGGAATTATCAATTATTTCCTGGGCTGCAAATCGGTGTTAACTATGCTTACAGTGATTATACCTTTAAGGATTTCACCGAAGTTATCGGTGGTGGACCTGGTGCCACACAAGTGAGTCATGCTGGTAATCAAATGCCCTATGTGCCGAAACATCAATACGGCTTATTTGCTCATTATCAATCACCAAATGGCTTAAAAGCACGAATTCAAACCAATAGCTGGGGTGAATATTATATCGATAATGCCAATACTGAAAAATACGATGGCTATGACTTTGTCACCAATATGATGATTGGCTATGAACGAGGCCCACATTCCATTGCATTGAATATCGACAATGTATTCGATAAACAGTATGCCGTTGAAGTAAAAAAATCATCACGTGGAACAAAATCCTATTCTGCTGCATCTCCTCGTACAGCCATGTTGATCTATACCTATAATTATTAAAGGCATCATTATGAAGCTCTTTTTAAGTGTTGTATTTCTCGGTTTGCTAGCCAATCTAATCACGCCTGCAATGGCATTAGCGCAAAACTTAGAAAAACAGCACACGGCGCATGCCAAAGGTTCACAAACTGAAAAACCGGCTATGGCGCATCATCGTGTTGCAAAACCCATTCTCGTTCCTTTCGATGATTCTACCTCCGCCGTATTATGGAAACCGGATTTATCAACTGTGCCATTGACGATTAAAGAGGGTAAAATTGAGCTGCCAAAAACAGGCGTTGATAATTATCATGTTATCGTTGCTGAACAACAATTAGGTAATTTAAAAAAAGTATTTATTCATTATATCTTTCGTCATGGTAAACCCAGTGGCCACAGCACCAGCGAAGTCGTAACAGCAAATAAAGCAGAACTTGAAATTATCCCAGATCCCGTACCAAGAGAACACGATCGCTACTATTCGCAGCAAGAATGGTCATTTATCGTGCATTTCCATAATGAACCATTAGCTTCTCATTCCGTTCAGCTTAATACAGAAAACGGTTCCCATCTTGAAGGCATGACTAATAATCAGGGCCGAGTGACGTTTAAATTACCTGACGACTTTCAAGATGTGATTGCAGGTAGTCGAGATAAGCGCACTGCCCACATGACCATTCAAACCCAATATCAATCTGGCAATAAGCAGTGGCAAACTCAATTGGGGGCAGATTATGCTGTCAGCGAATCCAACTGGCGCTCTACACCTTGGGGCATCGCTATTATGATCTTTGGTTTAATTTTAGGCGGGCTATTTATTCGCCTAAACAAAGGCAAAACAGGAAACCACAAATGAACTATTTAACTAATCTATCCGTTATTCGTAAAATCGTTCAGGTTCTAGCGTTTGTCTTTTTTGTCTATGGTGGTGCGGTGACCGGCTACTATTTATCCGATAAGATAACAGCGGCATTACCCGCCCTTAGCTGTGCTTATGATAAACAAGGTTCTGATTATTGTGTGCTTATTCCGTTTCAACACCAAATGCACCATAGATTAGGTGAAGCGATTGCTAATGGTGGTAATGTACTGATGGCATTGATCCCCACGCTCATTACCTTGGCTACATTTCTTATTTTGTTTGTTATTTTGAACAAAGCGTTTTGTGGCTGGATCTGTCCGCTCGGTACCTTTCAAGAATTTTTACATATGATCGGGCAGAAATTAGGTTTGCAACAAAAAGAATCACTCGACCATAATGTGGTAAAAAAGATCAGACCTGTAAAATGGTTTATTTTAGTGCTACTTGTTTTTACTTTTCCACTACTTTCAGGTCTTGGTTACGCTAATCATGATCTTGGCGACACCTTTTGTCGCATCTGCCCCAGCCGAATTTTAACAACCTTAGCTGTAGGCGACACCACACAATTACATGTTGATACAGCCACCACCACGACCATGGTATTATCAGTTTTCGCTGATTTAATGTTCGGAATTATGATTGCCCTAGCATTAACCATTCGCCAACCTTTCTGTCGCATTTGCCCTTTATTAGCATTGCATGCGGTATTCAAAAAACTAGGCTTGCTCCGTTTAGTTAAAAATGCCGTGCCTCGTTGTGACAAATGCGGCCTTTGTGCCAAAGCATGTCCTATGGATATCAAAGAAATTCATACCGATATGACGAGTAAAGATGTCACATTTGATGATTGTACCTTGTGTGGTCGCTGTGTTGAGTTCTGCCCAGATACAGATGTATTGCAACTCAAATATGCCACTATTCCCATTTTTTCGGCATCTCCTCAATACTTCAAAAAGCGCAAAAAAGCACAAACAGTATGGGAAAAAGCGAATCTTATCGCTTATTTTCGAGAAAAAAGACAAAACAAACAAGACTCTAAAAAATGATAGATATTGCTTCTCTGGGCCTTGGGGCCGTCTTCCTTTTAGGACTAAGTTTTGGAGCTGGCCCATGCAATATCGCCTGCTTGCCTTATCTTGGCCCTGTCTTTTTGGCTGCCAACGATAATATTCAAACAGCATGGCGCACCATCTTACCCTTTTCTATAGGGCGTCTTGCTGGTTATGCATTATTAGGCAGTGGGGCAGGCTGGGCCGGGTTTGTTATTCAAGAATGGCTGGAATCAGAATGGGCAGGCTTTATTCTTGGTTGCGCAACCATTTTAGTTGCCTTGGCATTGTTATTCCGCTCATCAACACAATCAACATGTAGCTCATCATCCAAATCCAGTTCAGACAATGAACACGTTATCACCTTCCAAAAGCCAGCAAAATCATTTAAACCCAGCCTATTTTTTATGGGCATGGGCATGGCCTTCAACCCCTGCACTCCCCTTACATTAGTTATTGTCGCCGCCGCCACAACGGCAAGTGCCTCATTAGGCTTATTATTAGGTTTAGCTTTTGGCTTAGGCGCGGTCATATTGCCTACCGCAATTTTCTCCATCGGTGTCGCTCACTTTGGTGCTCAAGTTAGCAATGCATTAGTGGAGTGGCGCAACCCACTCGAAAAAATGAGTATTGGCTTGCTTTTCATTATGGGCATAGCTACTGCGCTCGGTTGGATCACACCTTAAATTTCCCTAAATTCAATAAATTAGCTAAAATGAGTTGTTTTTTCGATGAAAACAATGGAAAGAACATGAGTAAACCAGTAATTGGTATCGTAATGGGCAGTAATAGTGACTGGCCTGTTATGCAAAAAGCAGTAGAACAACTCGAAGCATTTGGCGTAGCTTTTGAAGCCAAGGTTGTATCCGCACACCGCACACCTGATTTATTAACTGACTATGCCGTAACGGCCAAAGATAAAGGCCTCGCTTGTATTATTGCCGGTGCCGGTGGTGCCGCCCACTTACCGGGAATGCTTGCTGCAAATACTACTATTCCTGTTCTTGGCGTACCTGTTCCATCCAAATATCTTAAAGGGCAAGACTCTTTATTATCTATTGTGCAAATGCCTAAAGGTATTCCGGTTGCTACCTTTGCCATTGGTGAAGCAGGCGCCGCTAATGCCGCATTATTTGCTATTGCCCAACTGGCAATAACAGATAAAGATCTTGCAGAAAAGCTTGAACAATTTAGAAAAGATCAGCACAAAAGCGTACTGGCAATGACACTTCCACCTGAATAAATATCCAGAGAGCAACATGACAATAACACAAGCGATCTTGCCAGGCGCCACATTAGGTATGCTTGGCGGCGGCCAATTAGGCCGTATGTTCACCGTAGCCGCACAAACCATGGGTTACAAAGTGGTTGTATTAGAACCCGATATAAATAGCCCCGCCGGTATTATTGCCGACAAACATATTTGTGCAAAATATGATGATGAAGTGGCGCTTGCTGAGCTTGCCGAACACTGTGACGCTATCACCACTGAGTTTGAAAATATTCCTGCCACCGTTTTATCTTATTTAGAATCAAGAACCGTTGTGCACCCCTCATCAAAAGCGCTATCTTCAACACAAAATAGATTGGTTGAAAAAGCCTTTATTGAATCCTTGGGTATTAATGTCGCTCCTTATGCGCCTATTCGCGATATGGCCGATATTGATGCCATTGCCGATACTTTCCAGTTTCCTGCAATCATCAAGGCGGCTAGTTTTGGTTATGATGGCAAAGGCCAGGCAGTTTGTAACAATGCCGATGAAGTACGAACCGCATTCACCGCATTGAAAGAAGTTGAATGTGTACTTGAACAACGAATTAATCTAGAACGCGAAATCTCCACCGTTTTAGCGCGTAGCCAATCCGGAGAAATCACCAACTTCCCTGTTGCTGAAAATGTACATGTAAATGGTATTTTGCACTCAACAACAGTACCGAGTAACGTGCCAGAACAACAAGCTCAAAGCGCAATAGAGATGGCAGATAAGATTGCTGATGGCTTAAAATATGTCGGCACTATGGCAGTTGAATTCTTTATTTCTAAAGAAGGCGATATTCTTGCCAATGAAATCGCTCCGCGTCCACATAATTCAGGTCACTTCACCTTAGATGCCTGCCAAACATCACAATTTGAACAACAAGTACGTATGCTATGTGGACTACCATCGGGTAACTGTGAACTAGTCACACCGGTAGTAATGATCAACTTATTAGGCGATGTCTGGGGCAACAGCCAACCGCATTGGGAAAGGCTATTATCTCAACCACAAAATAAACTGCATTTATACGGCAAAAAAGAAGCACGGCCTGGTCGCAAAATGGGGCATTTTAATACGCTTGCTGCCGATACTGAACAAGCAACTGAAATTGCACTGAAAGCATTTGATAATCTAAAGGCGGATTAGTCTTTTCCGTGAATCACAAGTTAGTTACGGCAGAAAAGCCTTTAATAGCAATAAAAACCTCCCCATTCAAGGTGTAAAATGGAATGTCCTAACTGTAAAGAGCACTACGCATTTAAAGATGTACCTTTTGATAATAGAAATATAAAATTTTTAATTACGGAGTTTACATGTCCGTTTTGTGAAATATTGATCACCCCTAACAAACCATATAAAATCATATTATCACTCGTACTCGTTTTGACTGTTGCTTCTGTGCTGTTGATATTTGGACAGGATATTCATCCAGCTGCACTATGGCTTGGAATAAGCCTAGGCCTCGTCTCATTCTTCCTGTTAATTTTATTACAATTAATACTCAAATATGAAATAAAAGAATAAGCATTGCACCTATTAATGATGGAGTGTTCATGTCTCATCCGTTAAACCCTATTACTGATTATTTTCTTGAGCTTGATGCACTCAAGCTGGTGAATCGCCGTTCGTATATTACCGGTGGCGAACGTGTAGAAAACTCCGCCGAACACTCTTGGCATTTGGCGATGGCCTGTTGGTCTATCTCAAGAAGCTTGAAGCTTAACTTGTCTGAAGAGAAGCTTTTAAAGCTTGCCTTAGTGCACGATCTAGGTGAAATTGATGCGGGTGATACCTTTTTATATTCAAGCAACAGAGATTCTGCCCATACCGCTGAACGAAAATGTGTAAAACGTTTAAACCATCATGAAGGCAACGGCATTGCTGAGCTTACTGAATTATGGGAAGAACAAGAAACCGGCGATAGTCTTGAAGCCAAACTCTTAAAAGCCGTTGATCGATTATTACCTTTTCTGCTCAATATTAATAATGAAGGTAGGACATGGCGGGAACTCGGCGTTAAATGTTCTCAAGTCGTTAAGGCGCACGCCTTTATTAAAAATGATTTTCCTGAACTGCATTTATGGATGCATAGCAAAATTCAAATGGCGGTGAATGCTGGCTGGCTAGTCGATGAATAAAGCTCGTTCAGCTTACGTTCAGTTTCAATTGTATACTCTGTAGGCTTAACCATCGAATTGTTTGATATGATAATTTAACGTAAAAACACTCTATACCCTGAATTTTAAAGCGATAGCTATTTTATTTTCAACCAACAAATGAAGGATCAATTATGACATTAACAAAAAAACTAGGTGCTGAGTTTATTGGCACATTTTGGCTTGTTCTAGGCGGTTGTGGTAGCGCGGTGCTGGCGGCGGCTTTTCCTGATGTAGGTATTGGCTTATTAGGTGTTGCATTAGCATTCGGACTGACAGTTTTAACAATGGCCTACGCTATTGGTCATATTTCTGGCTGCCACCTTAACCCCGCAGTTTCAATTGGTTTATGGTCTGGTGGACGCTTTTCATCATCTGAACTTGGCCCCTATATCGTCGCGCAAGTAGCAGGTGGTATCGCGGGTGCGGCTGTGCTTTATGTAATTGCTTCAGGTCAGGTTGGCTTTGATGCCTCTGCTGGTTTTGCATCTAATGGCTTTGGCGAACATTCGCCAGGTGGTTACAGTATGGCCTCTGCATTAGTTACAGAAATAGTGATGACTTTTATGTTTTTAATCATCATCTTAGGCGTAACAGATAAGCGCGCCCCACAAGGCTTTGCACCGCTTGCTATTGGTCTAGGTTTAACCTTGATTCATTTAATCAGTATTCCTGTTACCAACACCTCTGTAAACCCCGCAAGAAGTACCGGTGTTGCATTATTTCAAGGCGACTGGGCCATATCACAATTATGGCTTTTCTGGTTAGCGCCGATCATTGGTGCTCTTTTCGCAGGCATTATTTATAGATGGTTTGAAACAGAAGACTAACTACAGGTTTTACTGATTTTAAAAGAAGCCTCAACACCGTAAGAAGGTTGAGGCTTTTTTTATTATAGATTTAATCTTGATTATTGAACAAATGTTGATACGATCATATCTTAATAATTAGGAGCATTAAATGGCAACGTGGTACTCAAGAGAATTAGATGACAGTGAAGCACCAGCAACACTACAAAAAGTCATGGATGCATTTATGCCTAAATATATAGGCTCAGGTCGCCCATTAGGCATGGCAATCTTTTCCAGTCACAATAAAGAAAGCAAGACAACGACCGTCTATTTCTCACCACAAGCGGCCAGTTTGGCCATGCAATTTGGCGCGGGTTCGTGTGATGACAATTTTGTTGATGTAGAGCTGTCACTGCTTGTTGGTGATGAAAGTAGCATTGATTATCTCTTTCCGGAAGCAGAAGAAAGATAACAACGGCAAGACCTAAGAAGCAACCACAATTATTCTCGAAAGAGAGACCATACTTTTAATCACCTTCTTCAGCCAAGCGTTGTTGCCGCTCCTGCTCTTCGGCTAAGATTGCTTTAATTTCAAGCATGACGCCATCGACATCAGCAGCTTGCGTGTCTTCTTCAAAATAGCCAGTGAGCTCAGTATCAGGCTGCAATTCACCATTCTCAAAAAGTGCCCATATTTCTTTGTCATATCGACTATTGAGTAATTCTGGAGCGTATTGAGCATAGTAACGCGTTATATTTCGAACATCACGTTCTAACATTGATTGAGCATTATTATTCGCGGCGGCATTCACCGCTTGAGGTAGGTCAATAATGACAGGACCATTTTCATCAACTAAAACATTAAACTCGGACAAATCACCATGTACAATCCCTGCACAAAGCATTCTCATCACGGAATACATTAGAATTAAATGATCTTCACGTGCTTGCTCGGCAGACATCGAGATGTCGTTGAGGCGCGGCGCTACTTGACCATCCTCATCGAGGATCAACTCCATCAATAACACCCCATTAAGGCAATCATAGGGCTGGGGAACCCGGATCCCGGCACCTGCGAGCAGGTAAAGCGCATCGACTTCGGCATTTTGCCATGTTTCTTCTTGCTGCTTACGACCAAATTTAGAGCCTTTTTCCATGGCTCTGCCACGGCGGCTATTACGCACCTTTCGTCCTTCCTGGTACTTCACTGCTTGTTTGAAGCCACGCTTAGCAGCATCTTTATATACTTTGGCGCAGCGTAATTCAGCACCACATTTTACAACATAGACATCGGCTTCTTTGCCACTCATTAATCGTCTGATAACTTCATCGACTAAGCCATCATCAACAAGTGGCTGGATTTGTTTTGGTATTTTCATAGTTATTCTAGATCTTACTCTCAACCTTCCATACAAAAAAGCCCCAACACCGAAAAAAGCCAAGGAAATGAACTATCCAGCAATGACGGTGGTCAGACACGAAACCGATGCAGGCGGTGAGCCAGCAAACGAGACACCTACCAGCTTCAACGGAAGCCTATCAGGAGATACTGGGGAAGATACTTTTGTTCTAAGAGACAGCCCAAACAAATTTTTAACGCCTGCCAAGCGTAGAGTAAGCAAAAAAAGGAAAAAGACAACATATGCTCAACGAACGTAGCAACGGAAAGCCAACCCAAATCAACTATACAGATCTAGCTAAAATTAACTCGCTAATATCGGCGTTTTTAGCTACTATTCACAATCAGCTTCCAGAAATCAAGAATATCCGTTATGACCTCAGTACAGGACAATTTACCAACAAGAACAACTTGCCCGTTCACAGGAAGGGCTTACTCAGGTTTAGAGATTCGGGAAATGGACAAGGCGCAAAAGCAACGCGAGCTGGTCAGGCAACAATGCGTCGAGCGATACTCATCCAAACCCTTGTATCAAGCGAGAGCGGAGAGAAATCAGGATTACTGGAAAAATTTCTCAACGGGGCAAGTCAACTTGTAGAGTCAGGCGATCTTCGCCATAATCCCCACCCACACGGGTACACGCTGTAGTGGTCGCTTTAAAACGAATTAACCTTGAAGATCATGTATTCATGTGTCACCCACCTTGGCATTGCATCCGAACTCGACTGGTACGTATGAGCCGGCGGTTTCTGACATTATAAATCCTTTATTTCATAAACTATGATAGTTTCTGAAATAACAAGGGGTGAATAGCATGTTTCTGATATAATGAGCTCCTTATTGTAGATACCATGGTTATTTCTGACTTAAAATGAATTTACACGACTATTTATCAGGCACTTACGAAGAGCAATATCAATATCACAGCTTTTTACCGACATCAATTAATCATCCATGGGAAATCGCTGATGGTGAAATATTAACGCTGCTGAGTGAGGCTGACCGCGCATTAGGCGAATTAAATGCCTTTTCGCAATTGGTACCCGATGTGGATTTTTTTATTCGTATGCACATCACAAAAGAGGCGACGGAATCAAGTCGCTTGGAAGGTACCAGCACCAACATGGAAGAGGCCTTTCTTGATGTGGAAGATGTTGAGCCACAAAAACGGGATGATTGGGAGGAGGTTCAAAATTATATTAAAGCCATTAATAGTGCGATTGAGCAACTTGACGCATTGCCGCTTTCTAACCGCTTATTAAAAGAAACGCATAAGATCTTAATGCAGGGAGTGCGTGGCGAGACCAAGTTGCCCGGGGAATTTCGTGCAAGCCAGAACTGGATAGGGGTGAGCCTAAAAAATGCGGTATTTGTACCGCCACACCATGACAAGGTGGCTGATTTAATGAGTGATATGGAAAAGTTTATTCATAATGAACAGTTGCATGTTCCCCATTTGATTAAAATTGCCATTTTGCATTATCAATTTGAAACCATTCATCCATTTTTAGATGGTAATGGACGATTAGGGCGGTTGATGATCGCTTTATATTTTGCCGGTTTTGGTTTGTTGCACAAACCTGCTTTGTATTTGTCGGACTATTTTGAACGACATAAAACAGACTATGTTGATCGGTTAATGGCGGTGCGTGAAAAAAATCAAATGCATGAATGGTTGGTTTTTTTCTTATTTGGCGTGCGCGAAACGGCACAAAACTCAATACAAGTGTTTAAAGATATTTTGGTGTTAAAAGAATCATTAGAACGTGAAGTATTGCCTCGATTTAGTACGCGCAGGCAAGATAACGCTCAGCATTTGATGAAAACACTTTATCGACAACCTGTTATCGATATTAAAACAGTGAGTAAGTTATTAGACGTGGAAACGAATACTGCAACGTATTTAATTAATGATTTGGTTAAACATGGTGTTTTAGAAGAGTTGACGGGGAAGCGTCGAAACAGAATGTTTTGGTTTAAAGACTACTTAATGATTTTTAGACGTGCAGCTTAACAAGGGAAGGTAAGCAGGAAGCAAGTAAGAAAGACATCCTTAACCAGTCTGCACTTAAAGGTGATATATCGCTGAAAGAGTACAATAAGGAATTAGTGAGGATTAGAACTAGAAGATCGAAAGGTCTTCCTGATGACACTATGTACGAGCAGTTAGTGAAAAACATTAATCACGTCATTCAAAAGATAAAGAAGGGCTACTTAAATGTGCTGCTCGATCTTTTCGGTATAGGCCTAGTGTTGGAATTTTTACTCGGTGGACCACCACTGTTTATCGGACAGTAAGTACCGATCTAATCTTAAAGATTGGGCATTAAAGCATGGATAAAAGATCTCAGAAAAATTAGCTCCCACAATGATACGAGAATATCACCCCCTTGGTGACCATAGCCAAAACATGACCCTGCCATGACCCGTAAAAAAGCCCCAACACCGAAAATAGTGCTAAGGCTTTGATTTATATGGTGGGCCTGCAGGGACTTGAACCCCGGACAAAGGGATTATGAGTCCCCTGCTCTAACCAACTGAGCTACAGGCCCATAATCTTAATTGTCTAAATCTAAGAAGCTTCTTAGTTGATCTGAACGTGTTGGATGACGTAATTTACGCAATGCTTTTGCCTCGATTTGGCGAATACGTTCACGTGTTACGTCGAACTGTTTACCTACTTCTTCTAAAGTATGATCAGTGTTCATGTCGATACCAAAACGCATGCGCAATACTTTAGCTTCACGCTCTGTTAAGCCACCAAGAATGCCTTGGGTCGCTTCTCTCAGGCCTTCGTTCATTGCTGAATCTTGTGGTGAAATTACATTCACATCTTCTACAAAATCGCCTAGGTGCGAATCTTCATCATCACCAATTGGTGTTTCCATCGAAATAGGTTCTTTTGAAATTTTCAGAACCTTACGCACTTTGTCCACGGGCATTTCAACTCGTTCCGCCAGTTCGTCTGGTGTGGGTTCTCGCCCCATTTCTTGTAGCATTTGACGTGCAATTCGGTTCAGTTTGTTGATTGTTTCAATCATGTGTACTGGGATACGAATTGTACGTGCTTGGTCGGCAATTGAACGTGTGATTGCTTGACGGATCCACCACGTTGCATACGTTGAAAATTTGTAACCGCGTTGATATTCAAATTTATCTACCGCTTTCATTAAGCCGATGTTGCCTTCTTGGATTAAATCTAGGAATTGTAAACCACGGTTGGTGTATTTTTTTGCAATCGAAATAACAAGACGCAAGTTTGCTTCGACCATTTCTTTTTTGGCACGTCGTGCTTTTGCTTCTGAAATTGACATTTGACGGTTAATTTCTTTAATTTCAGCAATATTAATGCCGCGTTCTTCCGCTAACTCTGCCAGCGTTGATTGAGCCGCTAAAATAGTATCAAGATTTTTCTTAATCGTTGATGAATAGTGTTTTTTTGCACGGATATGTTTATCCGTCCATTGAAGGTTTACTTCGTTGCCCGTAAATGAATCAATAAAGTCACGGCGATTCATTCGGGCCGTATCCACCACAATTTTTGAAATTGTGCGTTCTTGTTGACGGATAACTGAAACGGTATCTCGCATTAAACTATTAAGGAGGATTAACGTTTTTGGCGTTAATTTAAACTCCATAAACAGGCTAGTAACTTGCTCTTGTGCTGCAGCAAAATTTTCTTCTGTCGCATTTTTTGCATCAGAATAAGCTTTGCGTAAAGCATCAAAGCGCTCTTTCGCTTCTTCTGGATCAGGTCCTACAGGGCCGGTATCTTCTTCCTCATCATCTACATTATCTGCACCTTTGATTACGGGTGTAGGGATAACAATATCAGCATCAATATCTTCAGGAAGAATAAAGCCTTTAATCAAATCATTTAAGCGTAAGTCACCGGCTTCTATAGCATCACATTGTGCTAAAAAGGTGGTGATGCAAGGTTCATAAGTTGATAGCATGCGTAAGCTTTCACGCAGGCCGGCTTCAATACGTTTTGCGATAACAATCTCGCCTTCACGTGTTAAGAGCTCAACCGAGCCCATTTCCCGCATATACATGCGAACTGGATCCGTTGTACGACCAAACTCACCGTCTGAGCTTGCTAATACGGCTGCAGCCTCATCAGCGGAAACATCGTCATTACTAGATGCCGCTTCAGCTAAGCGTTCCATTTCATCAGTATCTAAGCCATCTTCATGCACCATGATGCCCAAATCACTAAACATACTGATAATGTCTTCGATTTGATCCGCGTCAATTAGATCTTCAGGCAAGTGGTCATTGATCTCACCATAAGTAAGGTAACCGCGTTCCTTACCTAGCGTAATGAGTTCTTTAATGCGTGATTGTTGATCTTTCATTGGACCTCTTTTTTCATCGTATGTATTTTACGTAGCCGGACATTATAACGATAAGTCCATAATAATGCACGTTTTTGTTTGCGCAGATTTTAGCTGTTTAAGCTGTTAATCTCTACCCGCTCTTCAGCTGTTAAGTTGCTTAAACCCTTTGCTACTAAATACGCGTGGCGTTGTTCAACCGCTTGTTGCTGCAGTTGCTGAACAATTCCAATCAGCTCATGCTGTAATTTATCAGCACTTAATGTCAGCGACTGTTGCGCTAACTGGCGCAAGTGTCCTTCATGTTGTTCACCCCGAGCACGCTCTAATAGCATTGCTGTAGTTAGATGAGGGTTCTTGCTTAAAGTTTCAAGCATTTGTACTAAAATAGTTAGACCCGGCCGCTCTAATGTAGTCAGTTTATCGAAAGCACCTATCCCAGCATGAAGTTCAGGATGTTGTAATAAAATCGTAATCGCCATGCGCACGGGCGAAATGGCCGTTGATGATTTTAACGTCTTTTTACGGATTTTAGCGTTTGTTTCAGCTGGTTTTCCCAGATATTTGTGCAACATGGCTGCGCTCATATTTGCTTTTTCTGTCAACCGTTGTTCTAGCATGTCACGATACACACCCTCAGGGATCTTCCTAAGATAAGGCTCGGCAATTGCAATTAATCGAGATTGACCATCCATTGAGCTGGTATCAACTTGTGCCTCCAACGTCGCTAAGAAAAAATCTGAATAATTTTGCGCCTGATCAACTAAGGCATTAAATTGATCTGCGCCTTGTTGCCTCACAACACTATCGGGATCTTCTCCATCGGGTAAAAACATAAATTTTAATTGATGATTGCCGCCCAATAATGGCATCGCATTCTCTGCTGCTCGCCATGCGGCTTCGCGGCCAGCACGATCACCATCAAAACAAAAGACGAGTTCCGGTGAACTGCGTAATAATTGGCGTAAATGATCAGGTGTAGTTGCCGTGCCTAAGGTTGCCACCGAATTAGTGATGCCATGCTCAGCTAATGCAATTACATCCATATAGCCTTCAACAATAATGATCCGCTCTAATTTACGATTAGCTTTACGCGCCTGAAACAAGCCATAAAGTTCATTACCTTTGTGAAAAAGCGGTGTTTCAGGTGAGTTTAAATATTTCGGAGTACTGTCATCTAATACGCGACCGCCAAAACCAACAACTCTGCCACGACGATCACGGATCGGGAACATAATGCGATTGCGGAAGCGATCATACTGACGACCTTTATCATTGCTACTTAATAAACCCACTTCATCTAACTGCTTACGCGTTTGCTCATTTGCACCGAACGTTTTGAGAATATTATCCCAGCCATCAGGTGCCATACCAATATTGAAGTGTTCAATGATCTGTGCTGAAAGACCGCGTTGCTCTAAATAATTTACAAAGGCGGTTTTTTGCGGATGATTTTGTAGCTGGTGAACATAATATTGGCTAACTTTGTCCATTAAGTCATACAAATTCTGCTTTGAAGGTTGTGCGGCAGCAAAGCTGGTTGTCGGAACTGTCATACCAACTAAATCCGCCAGCTCCTGAATAGATTCAGGGAAGCTCATTTGATCATATTCCATCAAAAAGCCAATCGCGGTACCATGTGCGCCGCAACCAAAGCAGTGATAAAACTGTTTATCTGGACTTACTGTAAACGAGGGCGTTTTTTCATTGTGGAATGGGCAGCAGGCTTGTAGGTTCTTGCCGGCCTTTTTTAATGGTACGCGTGCATCAACTACATCAACAATATCAACACGAGTTAATAAGTCATCAATAAATTGTGGGGGAATTTGACCGGCCATATGATAATAATATCCGGTTATAAATTTTAAACAAGCCCGCCAATGAAGGCAGGACTATATTTATGCCGTTAGCGCAGCCTTAACAAGACCGCTGACTGGGCCCATATCTGCTCGCCCTTGCAATACTGGGCGTAATGCATTCATTACTGCACCCATATCGCGCGGGCTAGATGCGCCCGACTCGGCAATAGCCGCTTTAATTGCTTCCGCTACTTCATCGTCGGTCATAGCCGTTGGCATAAACTCTTCGATGATGGCTAATTCAGCAATTTCAATGGCGGCTAAATCATCACGGCCTGCTTCTTCAAACTGGCTTAATGAATCACGACGCTGCTTACACATCTTAGTCATAACCGCGATGATTTCATCATCACCTAGATCAATGCGCTTATCGACTTCAATTTGTTTAATTGATGCGGTGATTTGACGCAATGTCAGAAGACGGTCTTTTTCTTTAGCGCGCATTGCGGCTTTGACATTGTCTTGAATTAAGGCCTTTAGAGGACTAGATGCTTGGGGCATTATTATCGTCTATCTTAGTACATGCGAACGCGGCGAGCGCTTTCACGAGATACTTTCTTTTGATGACGTTTAACGGCAGCTGCAGCAGCGCGTTTGCGTACTGTAGTTGGTTTTTCATATTGCTCACGAGCGCGTGCTTCTGCAACTGTACCGGCTTTTTCACAAGCACGTTTAAAGCGACGTAGCGCGATATCAAATGGTTCGTTTTCTTTTATGCGAACTGATGGCATTAATATATTCCTAAAACATTTACTTAAAAGAGCCGGTAATTGTACGAAATATTGATAGAAAAGCAAAGAGTTAGATCACTTTTCTTTCAAAAAAGGCATAATAGTCGCCTTAATTGATGTTTTTTAGGCACAGAAATATGCTTGTTTTGGGGATTGAATCATCCTGTGATGAAACTGGAATTGCGCTCTATGATAGCGAAAAAGGCTTGCTTGCGCATGCACTTTATAGCCAAATTGAGCTTCATGCCGAATACGGTGGCGTTGTTCCCGAATTGGCATCGCGTGATCACATCCGCAAAACATTGCCGTTAATTGATGAAGTATTAAATAAAGCGAAGCTTCGCCGCACCGATATTGACGCTGTCGCCTACACCGCTGGCCCCGGTTTGGTAGGCGCATTATTAGTCGGTTGCGCCATTGGGCGTAGCTTTGCTTGGGCGCTAGATATTCCTGCGCTGGCCATTAACCATATGGAAGGCCACCTACTGTCACCCCTATTAGAAGAAAACCCGCCTAGCTTCCCATTTGTATCGCTACTGGTTTCTGGCGGCCATACTTTATTAGTAGATGTGCAGGGCGTTGGCGAATATACCTTGCTCGGCGAATCAATAGATGACGCCGTAGGTGAAGCCTTTGATAAAACGGCGAAGATGCTCGGGCTAGATTATCCCGGCGGACCTATTCTTGCTGCTTTAGCTGAAAAAGGAATACCGGATAAATATCTGTTTCCCCGCCCCATGACCAATCGCCCTGGTTTAGACTTTAGTTTTAGTGGCTTAAAAACCTTTGCGATGAATACTTGGAAAGCTAGCGACCAAACCGAACAAGATAAAGCAGATATATGCCTAGCTTTTCAAACGGCTGCCGTTGAAACCTTAGCAATAAAATGCAAGCGAGCGTTGAAAGAAACAGGGCATAAAACATTGGTGGTAGCCGGAGGTGTAAGCGCGAACAAAGCCTTACGCACACGCTTAGACTCTATTTCACAGCTGAATACCTACTATCCACGCCCTGAGTTTTGTAGTGATAATGGTGCAATGATTGCCTTTGCAGGAGCGATGCGTCAAGCGGCTATGGTGAAACAAGATACGTCTACTTTTTCAGCTAGACCTCGTTGGCCTTTGGATGAGCTTAGTGTGCCTTAAAAATCACATTTAACAAGTGTGTTTGGAATGGGGCTCTCAATTCCATCATAGCCAAAAACAGTTAATCCTTCTTTAAGAATTTCTATTATTTCTTCATCAGTTATTCTGACGCCGTTAAAGTTGATCATAGTGGCCACCAATCGCAAACAAATAAACAGCAGCATCATCAAAACGATAGATAACCCTGTCTCCTGCTGAAAAGCGGCGTGACCATAAACCTTGATATTGATGTTTTAGAGGTTCGGGTTTGCCGGTGCCGATGGCAGGATTGTCGCGCAGCATTTCTTTTATAAGCTTGCATAATTTGGTGTGCAACGCTTTATTATCTCGGCGAAGGCTTTCGTATTGCTCCCACGTATGACCCTCAAAGACCAGTGATTTCATTTAGTGTCTGTTGGCTAGCTTTCTGCCCTGTGTGGGCTTCATGCGTTTTGATAGATTGCTCTATTTGAGCTGAAAGCGATTTATTTTGTAACACATAAAGCGTTTCTGTGAGCTGGTCATAATCTTCAATGCTCATAACTATTGCCCCCCTATTTCCTTTGCGCGTAATCTGCACAGGAACGGAATCATCATTCACTTTATCCAGCACACTGGCTAATGACTGACGAAAGGCTGAATATGTTATTGCTTCCATGGTTATTCTCCCACCTTTATTTTAACGTACAATATATTGTACTTATAGTTTTACTTAAAGGCAAGTTCCTCACCACATCAAATCATCAGGAATTTGATAATCAGCATAAGGATCATCTTTATCTGACATTTCATCTGATTGGACCCGCACCACCTTTTCTGGCAATCGATTTTCGATTTTTTCAGCAATTTTATCGGGAACAAGTGTATTCTTTTCACCCAAAACAACAATCGCTAACTGCCCTAGTGTTAACTGCTTTTGCAGCTCGGATGTGACATAAATCTTTTTAACTTTATTATTATAGGTGAAGTTATAAGCCACATCAGCATCATCAGCAACGGCTATTGAATGCTGTTGAGCTATATCACGCACTTCGGCAAGTAGGGCTTTTTGAGCTTGTTGGGCATCACGCTGCTTATTGAGCTCTAAATCGCGTTGTTGTTTTTCACGCTGTGCGAGCTCTAACTTGTGCTTGTCGTGCTGAGGCTCAATTTTTTTGCCTGATTTAATCGCTTTTCTGGTTTGGTCGTTTGCCTTCTTTTTTTGATGTTGCGACTTCTTGGCTTTCTTCTTATCAATTACGCCAATGCCGAGTAGTTGGTCTTGTAATGAGCCTGCCATTATTGCCTCTTTAAATTTCTATATTCCCGCTAAAAACATGCGGGAATGACGGGGGTGGGGTGGGAATGACGGGGATTATGACTTACCTTCTTGCCCAGAAAGTAAGCGCTGGATATTACCACGATGTCTAAATAGCAGCATCGCGGCCATTACTAAAATTATCCAACGAGCATTGATACTGTCTATTAACCATAGGCTATACAGGGGGCCTAAGGCTGCTGCAGTGATCGCCGACAAAGATGAGATTCGGGTGATTAGAAAAACGGCTAGCCAGCTTAATAAAATAGCACCCGCTAATGGTAGCGATAAGGCCAAAAATCCGCCTAAAGCCGTGGCCACACCTTTGCCGCCTTTAAATTGAAAAAATACGGGGTACAAATGTCCTAAAAATGCCGCAAAGGCCGTGGCGGCAATCCAAGTCGTACTGAAACCTAATAACGTTGCAATAACAACAGGAATGATGCCTTTAACCACGTCGAGTATTAATACCGTTGCTGCCAGCTTTTTACCTGCAATGCGTAATACATTAGTTGCCCCCGGATTGCCAGAACCTTCGCTACGCGGATCAGGTAAGCCCGCTAGTTTGCATAAAATAATAGCGCTAGATAATGAGCCTATTAAATAAGCGCCAATGAGCACCAGTATTGATAAAGTCAATGTTTCAAGCATGATATGATGCCATCCTAATAAGTGAGCATCTCTATTATAGGGATGTTATCAATAATTATCACCTTTGAGCACATCGCGATATGGATAAAATATTTCTTAATAATTTAAAAGTTGAAACCATTATCGGTATTTATGATTGGGAGCGCGAAACACTTCAAACTCTAGGTTTTGATTTAGAAATGGATTGGGATATTCGCAAAGCAGCCGCAAGTGATGATATTGCAGACACCCTCGATTATGGGGCTATTGCTGAAACAATTGTGACATTTGTTGGGGCTAGCCGTTATCAACTAATCGAAACACTAGCTGAGGATCTATGCACCTTATTGTTGAGTAAATATCCGATCCCTAAGCTTAAATTAACATTGAGTAAACCCGTTGCCTTACATGGCAATAATCTCGCTAAAATTGTAATTGAACGCAGTAATAAATGAATTCACAGTCTGGCTATTTAATTGGTATTGGTAGCAATATCGAGCCACACGATAATATTGTCGCAATTATTAATCAGCTGCTTGAGCATTTCTCACGAATTACGGTAAGTCGTGTATTGCTATTACCGCCTATCGGCATGAACAGTCAGCATGATTTTCTGAACGTAGTGGTATTTATTGAAACAGACATCGCGAAAGAAAAGCTTAAAGATATTTGTAATGCTATCGAAATTATTTTGGGTCGCGATCGCAACGATCCTACTCGTAAAACAAAAGATCGTACCGCCGATCTTGATATTTTGACTGCAGCCCAATTTCCCAAAGACAGTGAGTTAGCGGGTCATTCAATTACTGATGAATATTTTCTTTACCCTTTGCTTGATGAAATCATAGCCTATCTTTCTGGTAAACATATTTCGCTAAAGCAAGAAGGCGTTACATTGATGAGCATGAACCTAGCGTTTGGACAAACGGCGACCACCATCTACCGGCAAACTGACGCCAGTAATAAACGGGTTATCTAACAAACTTTTTACTGCTAGATAAACGGGCTCCGCTCCGCCTTCTCTTGCTAGTGGCGTTTCTGCCAGCATCCTGTTTTTTGTCTCTTCTGAATGAAGATCAGTAAAAAGCACTGGCCCCGGTGCCACTGCATTCACCTTTATTGATGGCGCATATTTTTTTGCCAGCGCTAAGGTCATATTATGCAGACCCGCTTTTGTTGTGCCATACACATCAAAATCTGGGGTCGGATTTTCAACATTAATATCGGTGATATGAATAATGTCCGCGGGATCATCACCCTCGCCCTTTAATATCGACTGTAGACCTTGATTAATCAAGAACGGAGCCATCATATGGATATAAAAAAACTGTTCATACTGCTGTGCAGCTTCTTCTAAATTTGCCGAAGTAGGCTCAAAAGATGAAGCATTATGAATAACGCCTCTTAGGTTGGTGCATTGCGACTTTAACGCCTGTACAAAGTCTAAAATAGCAGGAGAATTAGCGAGGTCTGCTTGGATTGTTTTCACCCCAAGATCGGCTAAAGCTTGGATTTGATCGGTGTGAGTACGATAATGAGCAATAACATTTTGGCCATCTTCATGTAGTCGCTTTGCGATATGATAACCAATACGACGACCGGCTCCTGTAACTAAAATTGCATTTTCTAACATTGAACACCTTGAATTAACTATGACCACACCAGCCACTTTACCTGCACCTGATACTATTGCACAACAGCACAGCGAGCAATTGTTATCGCTTATCCATGATGAAATAGATCGTGCAGGTGGCAAGATTACTTTCGCCCAATATATGCATTTATGCCTTTATGCCCCCGGATTAGGTTATTACAGTGCGGGGAGCCAAAAGCTGGGGCAACACGGCGACTTCACCACAGCACCAGAAATTTCACCCTTATTTTCTCGCACTTTTGCGCATCATATCAAAGATGTTTTGCAGCAGCTTGATACGCCCAATATTTTAGAATTTGGTGCTGGCAGCGGCAAAATGGCTGCCACGATTTTATCTGAACTCGCTGATAATAACTGTCTTCCAGAAAAGTATTACATTATTGAAGTAAGTGCTGACTTACAAGATAGGCAGCATCGTACCGTTCAAGAATTATGCCCTCAACTCGCTGACAAAGTGGTTTGGTTAAGCCAGTTTCCTACTGATTTTGTCGGCGTTGTACTAGCGAATGAAGTATGCGACGCTATGCCGGTTCATATCGTTCATTTTAAGCAAGGCGATATTTTTGAACGTTACATTGAACGAGGAAATGGCGCGCTGCAATGGTGTGATGCTGAATTATCACATGCTAATTTAGCATCACATTCCGCTGAGATTCAAAACTTAATTGAAAGCGATTATCTTACTGAAATAAATTTAGCCGCTGAAGCATGGCTTCATACTATTGCAGATAACTTACAGCAAGGTGCCGTCTTTATTTGCGATTATGGTTACCCTAAAGCAGATTATTACCACCCGCAGCGCAGCGAGGGCACGCTAATGTGTTATTTTCAGCATCAAGCACATGCCGATCCCCTCATATTACAAGGCCTACAAGATATCACTGCCCACGTTGATTTCACTTTATTAGCTCAAACGGCTAGTGATAATTCACTTGATGTGGCAGGCTTTCAATCACAAGCTGATTTTTTGCTCGCAGGGGGTATTGTTGAACTAAATCTAGCTGAAAATTTAGATGACTTTGCTATGCTGCAACAGGCAAGTGAGATCAAACAACTTACCTTGCCTTCCACCATGGGTGAAAAGTTTAAGGTTCTCACCTTAAGTAAAAATCTTGATCAATTATTAGCTCGCTGCCAACTGGCTGACCGGCGCTACACTTTATAAACAGACATAAAAAAGGGGAGCACTGCTCCCCTTTTTAGTTCTCAACAAATTTAGCCCCTAAGATCTAAGGTGCTGCTGAATTTGCCTTCATATCTTTAATTTGCTGTTTCAAACTTTCTATTTCATCGCTCATTTCAAATAGAATTTCTTTGATACTACTAACATCATCGCGCAAATTGCCTGTTTCTTGCTTGCTACGTGCGACATCTTCTAATAGTTCAGGGCTCACCGTACCATCGTCGCCACTCTTTCGATTTTTTGCTGCGGCCAAAACAGTCGCAATATCAAGCACTATCCAGTCTGTACGCTCTTTACCTGTTTTAGGATCAATAAAATAAGCTTGTCCTTTATCTATCGATACGCGTACGCCCGGTTTAGAATCAAACTTACGTTTACCTGGGTTTAAAGGATGGAGTCGACGGTCAATAGGCTGCCCTGTTGATTTCTCATGCGTTCTAAATTCTTCGTGAATCAAACCAAAGATAATATTTAAGCGGCCATCAGCCCCAATAAAAACACGGCCAGTGTTCGTTTTGGTTTCACTTGAAATTAACCCTCGATGCTTGCCGTTGATCACAAAATTAATATCTTCATTTCCATCTGCTTGCCTTAAACCGTTCGCAAGCGCGATACCCAATGTTTGTAATTCTCCTGGAGAAAATAAAGGTACGTCTCTCCTAGTTATCCCAAAAAGTTCATTTACATATAACGAGCCAAGAACGGAGCGTAATTCATCTGCCGTTATTATTGTAGGGTGCCCGTTTGCTGGCCCCGCCATATCACGATCAACGATGTCTACATATTGCAGATGTGCCTGCGCCTCCCATAGTGTGCGTCCATCTTGGCCTTGTAATATTTCAGCTTCTGTTTTGGCTTTATCTGCCGTAAACATACCACCGCCACAGCCTGTCAAGCCTGCAGATAACAATATACTTATAGCTAAAACACCACTATATTTAACAAACTGTCGCATAAAACTTTCCTCTTTAATTTTTCGAAATCTCTATTGTATGCGTTTCGGCTTTTTGATCTCGATTCAGTAATTCTTGTACCGCTTTACGCGGATCGTAGCCTTCAAATAATATTTTGCAAACCTGTTCTACTATCGGCATCTCAATCCCCAGCTGCTGTGCTCGCATCATTACCTCACGCGCAGCATGCATTCCTTCAACTGTTTTTCCTACCTCTGCGACCGCCTGTTCAACAGATAAGCCACGACCTATCGCCAAACCAAGCTGACGATTTCGGCTTTGGTCATCTGTGCAGGTTAAAATTAAATCACCTATTCCTGACAAGCCAAATAAGGTTTCTGTTTTTGCCCCTAAGCTTGCAGCTAAACGTAAAATCTCTGACATACCGCGCGTAATTAACGCTGCGCGTGTATTGGCGCCGTATCCCAAGCCATCAGCAATGCCTGCACCAATAGCCATTACGTTCTTAACTGTTCCGCCGAGCTGCACACCTAAAACATCGTTCGTGGTGTAAGCCCGTAACGTAGGACTATGCATTGCAGACGCTAGATCAGCCGAAAAAGTTTCATCCTTTGCCCCTATTGTTATCGCTGTCGGTAAGTTTTTTGCTACTTCAAAAGCAAAAGACGGCCCCGATATAACTGCAAGGGGATGCAAATCACCCAATAACTCGAGAGCCGTATCATATAAAAAACGTCCCGTTCCGGGTGTTAAACCTTTTGTTGCCCAACTAATGGGAAGATCGTCAGCAATGAAGGGCTTCATATCGCTTAGCATTGTTGGAAATGCAGTGCTTGGAACAGAAATTAAAACATGCTTTGCCGATGCCAATGCCTGCTCAAAGTCTGCCGTCACATTTAAACTTGTGGGAAATTTTAAGCCCGGTAAATAACGCTCATTACTTGCGTTATCTTCCATCTCGCTCACATGCTCAGCATCTCTTCCCCATAACAATACATCATGACCATTTCTAGCAATAGCAATAGCAAGTGCGGTTCCCCATGCCCCCGCCCCAATAACTACTGTTGGAAATAATGTGTTCATTATGATTGCCTAAGTCGCCTATCGAACTTAGTGTTTTGCTTTGTCCGCAGCTTGTTTCGCTTGTTCAATTTGATTCATATATAAAGCATCAAAATTCACTGGAGCAAGCACTAATTGTGGAAAACCGCCTTTCAATACAATATCTGAAATCACTTCACGTGCAAAAGGAAACAGTGTGTTTGGACAGTAACTACCAACTAAAGGGCCCATTTCTTGATCGCTGTAACCCGTTAATGAAAAAATACCTGCTTGTTTAACTTCCGCCAAAAAAGCCACTTTATCATCTACTTTTGCAGTAACCGTAACGGTTAATGTAATCTCATGATTATCATCATCGATACGTTTATATTCATTGCCTAACTGAAGATCTAATTGCGGTTTCCACTCATCACGAAAGATTTCTGGACTATTAGGTGTTTCAAAAGAAATATCTTTTGTATAAATTTTTTGAATAACAAAACGTGCTTGTTGATCTTCAGTTGATGCTGCTTTTTCTTCGGCCATGATGGTTCCTTAAAATTGTAATTACGATGCAGATAATAAATTATCTAATTTCTTTTCTCTATCCATAGCCACTAGATCGGTATAACCGCCAATGGCCTCATTATTTATAAAAATTTGCGGCACAGTTCTTTGCCTACTTTTTTGCATCATTTCCTGACGCTTACTTGGATCTAAATCGACTCGAACCTCGGTGTATTCAACCCCTTTACGATCAAGCAACTGTTTTGCCATTGTGCAATACGGGCATATACCCGTTGAGTAAATTTCAACATTAGCCATTGAATTAATCTCTTTAACTAAAAAGCGGTAACTTGGCTTCTTTCCACGAATTTAAACCGCCTGTTAAGACATATACATCCGTGAATTCACTGTTACTTAATTGCTTTGCCGCCGAACGTGAACGCTGACCACTTGCACAAACAATTATTATCGGTTGAGATTTATTCTTTAATGTGCCCAGATTGTCAGCTAATGTTGACAAAGGCATGCTTGTTGACTCAGCGATATGTTCTTTGCTGAACTCATCTTTTTCTCTTATATCTAAAAACAGGCCTTTTTGTTGGTTCACCAATTGAACTGCCTGTGCAGTACTAACTGGCGTCATGCCTGATATTTTTTGATTAAGTGAATCCGACATCAGTATTGATGACAACACAACAAACAGCGTTGCCAAAATCCAATGATTCACTAAAAATTCACCTAAATGTTCCATTTTTAACCTTTACTTTTTAATTCGCACTTGAACAAAAGACATCACGCAGCATTTCAACTAAGCTTAATGTTCGTGCATCTTTAACACGGTAATAAATTTTATTTGCCTCGCGTCGTGACGCCAGCACTTCTTTATCTCTTAATTTCGCCAAATGTTGTGATACATTACTTTGTGTTGTACCCACAAATTCGACGATATCTTGTACTGCAAGCTCACTCTCGCCAACCGCACATAAAATTTTCAATCGCAGCGGGTGCGACATTGCTTTTAGCGCAAATGCAGCCCGCTCGATATCGTCATCATGGGTGATAAGAAAAGAATTTTCAGCTTCAGACACAATAAATACCATCAGTTACATAGCAACAATGTGCTACAAAAGGTAATATAATATCAATGATTTGCATCTATTAGCTAATATATTACTATTTATGCCCCATTTTTAGGCTAAAAGGACGATTATATGAGCCACCCTCACCGCCCGCTGGCGCTAATTATTTTAGACGGCTGGGGTTACAGTGAAGATCTACAAGACAATGCTATTCTCGCTGCCAATACACCTGTATGGGATCACCTATGGCAGGATTATCCTCATACCTTAATCAGCGCATCGGGGCCAGGCGTGGGTTTGCCGGGTTCACAAATGGGTAATTCAGAAGTAGGTCACCTTAATATGGGGGCTGGACGGGTTGTTTACCAAGAATTCACTCGGGTCAGTCGTGCAATTAAAACTGGCTCTTTTTTTACAAATAATACCTTAACTAAAGCGGTCGATCTTGCTGTAGAAAAAGAGTCTGCTGTTCATGTTTTTGGCTTACTGTCACCGGGAGGTGTCCATAGCCACGAAGCTCATATTCATTCAATGATAGAGCTCGCTGTGCATCGTGGTGCAAACACCGTTTATCTGCACGCTTTTCTTGATGGGCGAGATTCTCCTCCAAAGAGTGCTCGCGCCTCTATCGAGGCGATGGAAGCAAAATTTGAAGAGCTCGGGGGTGGTCAATTTGCATCACTTATTGGGCGATACTATGCATTGGATCGTGATCAACGCTGGGGACGAGTAGAAAAAGCCTACCGCCTTCTCACAGAAGGAGAAGGGGAATATCAAGCACCGTCAGCACTTACCGCACTAGACATGGCCTACCAACGTGATGAAACAGATGAGTTTGTTAAAGCGACTAGCATTGTTGGTGAAGGTGACGAGCTCATTAAAATAAATGATGATGACGTTGTAATCTTCATGAACTTTCGCTCTGATCGCGCCCGCGAGTTAACAAAGAGCTTTATTGAATCTGATTTTGATAGTTTTGAGCGCCCTAGAACCATTAATTTAGCGACATTTGTCACCTTAACAGAGTATAAAAAAGACTTTGCAGTACCGGTCGCATTCCCTTCAGAAAAACTCAATAATGTCCTTGGCGAACATATTTCTTCATTAGGCTTGCGCCAATTACGTATTGCTGAAACCGAAAAGTATGCACATGTCACCTTTTTCTTTAATGGTGGCCAAGACGAACCTTTTGAAGGTGAAGATCGAATTCTTATACCTTCACCTAAAGTTGCTACTTATGATCAACAGCCTGCTATGAGCGCTGCTGAAATAGCCTTTGAACTTATTAAAGCCATTCAATCAAATAAATATGATGTCATTATATGTAATTTTGCCAACGCTGATATGGTTGGCCATAGTGGCAATTATGAGGCAGCAATTAAAGCCGTTGAAGTATTAGACAGTTGTTTAGGGCGAGTTTGGTCGGCCTTAAAGCAAAATGGTGGTGAAATGATTGTTACTGCCGATCACGGTAATGCAGAATTAATGCGTAATAAAGAAACCGGTCAGCCGCATACAGCACATACTAGCAATCCTGTACCGCTTATTTATGCCGGTCGAGAGGTGGCACAAATAGAGTCTGGTTCCTTAGCCGATATTGCACCGACTATTTTGTCATTAATCGATCAGCCTATTCCGCCAGAAATGGGTGATCATTTACTAGTTACATTAAAAGAATCGCTGAAATAAGTCATGGTTGCTCGCTATTTTCTTTTTACCTTATTTGCTTGCTTAAGCTCCACTGCACTTTGGGCTGCTAAAGACCCCGCGGCCGTTCAACAGCTGGAAGATGTAAAAACAGAAATTCATAATCTAAGCGAAAATGTCGCAACAGATAAAAGCTCCCAATCCGAGCTATTCCAACAGTTAAAACAACAAAGTCGAGCTGTTTCTAAACTTAATAGAACGCTTCTAGAACTTAAACGACAGATCCAACAACAAGCGATCAAGCTCACCCAAATAGAAAAACGCCAACAACAAGAGCAACGCTCTCATGCCTTTGAGCTCACCGCATTAAATAAGCAAATTCGAGCCGCCTACAATACTAGCCAGCCTAATTTCGTAAAAGTCTTGCTAAGCCAGCAAGATCCCGCAAGTTTTAGTCGTTCTTCCGTTTATTTTCATTATTTTAATCAAGCAAGGCAGCAGCAACTCACCGATATTAATGCCGTTTTACAAAGCCTTACAGTCGACCAAAAAGCACTACTGGCCGCTCAAAAGAAACAGCAACAACTTTACAATCAACAACAACAAAAGCAACAGTCTTTGCAACAGAAAACACAACAACGCCAAGCAACGCTTGCCGCACTCGACAAAAAAATTGCCAGCCAAGATGCCCGTTTAGCGTTATTGAAAGAACAAGAAAAATCATTGCAGTCGTTACTCCAATCTCTCAACAAGCCTAAAGCCAATAGCAGCACAAATACCAATACCCATAAAGCATTTGCTAAACGTGTCGGCTCACTAACATGGCCCGTTAAAGGCAAGGTGCTTGCCCGCTACGGTAGCACACGTAAGCTGGGTAAATTAAAATGGCAAGGCATTATGATCGCTAGCCCTTCTGGTAAAGATATCGTCGCCAGCGCACCAGGTCGTGTTGTATTCTCTGACTGGTTAAGAGGCTTTGGTTTATTAATGATCATTGATCATGGCGATCAATACATGACATTATATGGAAACAATGAAACACTATTGAAACAAGTAGGCGACAATGTTGTCTCAGGAGAACTAATTGCACAAAGTGGCGATAAAGGTATTCGTCAATACGCAGGGCTTTATTTTGAACTGCGACACAAAGGCAATCCTAGAAATCCATTAAAATGGTTAGGGAGGCTTTGAACAATTGAAGTGTTGTTGAGGGGAATTGCAAAAGATACTGTTTGCGGTTTTTCTCAATTATACTTGAATTGCTCAAAGCCTCCCCAAAGTAAAAAAGTTAACAATGATTATTACACCCTCAAGTGATGGTCTGAAACAAAGGAATAAACATGAGTTTTAAAAAACGTGATGTTGGGCTAATTACTGCCGGAGCCATCATAGGTGCAACACTAATTTTTGGTCAAATGGTCTTTGCTGAAAAGCCGCCTGTAAAAGCTGATTTGCCTTTAGAGGAATTACGCGCCTTTTCAGAAATATTCGGCCGAATTAAAAATAACTATGTTGAAGAAGTCGACGACAAAGACTTACTCAACAATGCCATTCGCGGCATGCTTTCTGGTTTAGACCCTCATTCCACTTATCTCGATCTAGGTGATTTTAAAGCTTTGCGTGAAGGCACCTCCGGTGAGTTTGGCGGGCTTGGCATCGAGGTCACCATGGAAGATGGCTTTGTAAAAGTCGTTTCTCCCATTGATGATACCCCTGCCGCAAAAGCGGGCATCATGGCCGGTGACTTAATTGTTCGCTTAGATGAAACACCTGTTAAAGGTTTATCGCTAAATGAAGCTGTCGATATTATGCGAGGAAAGCCTGATAGTAAGCTCTTACTAACAATTATACGAGAAGGTGCAGACAAGCCACTTAAAATAGAAATAGTTCGTGCCATTATTAAAGTGAAAAGCGTTAAAAACAAAATGCTTGAGCCCGGTTACGGCTACGTTAGAATTAGCACTTTTGCATCACGCACTGGCGCCAGTTTGAAAGAAGCATTGAAAACATTAAAAGAAGAAAATAACGGCAAACTCAAAGGTTTGGTGCTTGATTTACGCAACAACCCCGGCGGGTTACTTGATGCTGCTGTTGATGTTTCTGATACCTTCATTACCAAAGGCTTAATTGTCTATACAGAAGGGCGAGTTCGAAACTCTAACCAGAAATTCAATGCTAAACCAAATGACCTTTTGAAAGGCGCTCCATTAGTTGTGCTTGTGAATGGTGGTTCAGCATCAGCCTCTGAAATTGTTGCCGGTGCACTACAAGATCATGACCGTGCAATTATTTTAGGAACAAAAACATTTGGTAAAGGCTCTGTACAAACGGTTATGCCTCTTACTAATGATACTGCTGTCAAAATGACAACGGCTCGCTATTACACGCCATCAGGCCGCTCAATTCAAGCCGAAGGTATTGTGCCTGACATTGAGTTGGACCCGCTTAAAATATCACTTTTAGACCCTGATAATGTAACTCTTTTGAGAGAGAAAGATCTGAGTAAACACCTTGAAAATAATTTAGCCAAAAAAGAAACCGAATCACTCACTAAAACAAAAGAAGGGGATGAGGTCAAAGAAGAGCTTCCGCTCGCGGTAACAGATTATGCTCTTTCTGAAGCACTGAACTTGTTGAAAGGAATCAATATTTTAAACCCCACTAAATAAGGATATAAAGGAATATGCCTAAAGTCCTTATTCCTATAGCAAAAGGTTGTGAAGAGCTCGAGGCAGTGACCTTAATCGACTTATTGCGTCGAGCAAACATTACTGTGGTTACGGCAAGCTTAACTGAACAACGTCAAGTTAAAGCAAGTAGGGGTGTTCAACTTATAGCTGATGTGACTCTCGAAGATGTCCTATTTGATGATTTTGATATGGTTATTTTGCCGGGGGGCCAACCCGGCACGGACAATCTCAATAACGATCCGCGTATTCATGCCACACTAAAAAGATCAGTCTTAAATAATAAAGCTATAGCAGCCATTTGCGCCGCGCCCTTAGTATTGGCAGAGGCGGGGCTTTTGGATGACAAAAAAGCTACCTGCTACCCTGGTGTATTAGAACAAAATGCATGGCCTTTAATTACCTTAAAAACAGATCCTATTGTGATTGATGGTCATGTTTTAACATCAAAAGGGCCAGGGACTGCCATGGATTTCGCTCTCGCCATTATTGAATATTTGCTTGATAATACTAGTCGTCTTGATGTTGAAGCAGGCCTCGTTCGATAACCCTTGAGGATAAGCCATGGATTTATCTGAACTATCAATACTGCTTATTGAGCCATCAACGATGCAAAGCAAGTTGATCGTGTCACATCTAAAACAAGAAGGTATTTTTAATATCGATAGCGTTGTTAATGGCGAGCAAGCATTTGAATCGATTTTAAAGTATCCACCTGATCTTATTATAAGCGCGATGTATCTACCTGATATGTCTGCTACAGAATTACTCACAAAAATTCGGCGCACAGAAAACAGACAAGATATTAACTTTATGCTGATTTCTAGCGAAACAAACTTCGCAGCATTAGAGCCTATTCGCCAAGCAGGTGTTATTGCTATTTTACCTAAGCCTTTTGATCATGCCGATTTAGGTCGCGCTTTACGCACCACAGTCGACTATATTTCACCCGAAGAAATGGATCTGGAGAATTATGACATCGCCGATCTCAAAGTACTTATCGTTGATGATAGCTCCACAGCCCGCAACCACATTCGGCGAGTATTGACGAGCTTGGGTATTCGACATATTAAACCCGCTAAAAATGGCGCTGAAGCGGCACAAATCTTGAACACATCCGATTTTGACTTAATCGTAACAGATCTAAATATGCCTGAAATGGACGGCCAACAACTTATTGAATATGTCCGTAATGAAATGGGTAACAGCTATGTGCCTATTTTAATGGTCACCAGTGAAGAAGATGAAGCACGCTTGGGCAATGTACAACAAGCAGGGGTATCAGCTATTGTAGACAAACCATTTGAACCACAGTCTATCCGTGAGATCCTTTACCGTGTACTAGACGATCATGAGTAAATACTCACTTTCGCCCTAAATCAACAAATAGTTGCATATAATTTATTTCTGCATCATCCGTGCGCATCGCTGCATACAGTGTTTTTGCAATACCATTACGGCCTAACTTCACGGCCTCTACTGATAATTGCTGACAATATCCCTTTGCTAACCAATCAGGTAATACCGTTACTCCACGTCCCAAGCTAACCATTTGCACCATAATATCCAATGATGCAATGGCCTTTGCTTTAGGGTTAATGCCTGCTGGTAATAAAAACTGAGTGAATATATCAAGCCGATCATGGGCAACGGGAAAAGTGAGTATCGTTTCATTTAACAAGGCCTCAGCCGTAATAAAGGCTTTTGCCGTTAATGGATGTGACTTTTCAACTAGCAGTACAAGTTCATAATCAAATAGTGATTGATAGTCCACACCTTTCTTTTTCACCACATCCGGCGTAACCAGCAAATCAACATGGTGATTTAATAAACCCTCCAAGCCTGAAAATTGAAACTTATTCACAATATCGACATCCATATCGGGCAAGGCAATCAAAAAATCGGCCAAGATACCTTTCAGCCATTCATAACAAGGGTGACACTCAACTCCAATTCGCAAAACACCTTGCTTGCCTTCACCGTAGGCTTGCAAGGTTTTTTCTGTTTGCTCCAACACGGGCAGCACTTGTCTTGCCGTTCGCAATAAAACCTCGCCCGCCGGAGTAAGGCGTAATTGTCTGCCTTCACGTTGCCATAATGACACCTCTAGCTTTTTCTCTAAATAACGCATTTGGTGCGACAGCGCTGGTTGCGTTAAGAACAAGGCATTGGCTGCCGCTGTCAGCGTGCCATTATCGGCAAGCGCTCGAATAATAGTTAAATGGGCTCGATCAATCATGAGGATATCTTATAGATTAGATAAAAATCATCATTATCCCTCATGATTAAGCTTCTTTACAATAGCCGCTTTTTACAAAATTACAAAAGGCATCATCATGGTAACGACTCATAACCTCGGCTTCCCTCGGATAGGTAAAAACCGTGAACTGAAATTTGCACTAGAATCTTTTTGGCGCGGTCAATCATCTCAACAGCAATTACAGCAAGTGGGGCAAGCTTTACGTCAAACGCACTGGCAAGCACAAAACAAATTAGATTTATTACCTGTAGGCGACTTCTCTTTTTATGACCATGTCTTAGATACATCTGTTTTATTTGGTAATTTACCGTCTCGCGTCGACGAACACGCCAATGATTTGGACAAATACTTTCAAGTGGCGCGCGGTCAATCTCAATCTGCAAGCGCCTGCCAACAGATTTCAGCAGGTGAAATGACCAAATGGTTTGATACTAACTATCACTATATTGTGCCTGAATTTGATGCTGATACCACATTTTCACTGCATGCCTCACGCTTGCTGTCACATATTAGCGAAGCCAAGCAACAAGGCATTACTGTTAAACCCGTTATCTTAGGGCCTGTTAGCTATTTATGGTTAGGAAAATCGAAAGACGACAGTAATAAGCTCGACTTGCTTGATGATTTGGTCGCAAGTTACGAACAACTATTGCTCGCATTAGATAAAGAAGGCATCGAATGGGTGCAAATAGATGAGCCAATTTTGGTGACTGAGCTTGATCAAAAATGGCAACATGCACTCAAACAAGCCTATTTTTCACTCAATAAAGCCCCCGTTAAATTATTATTAACCAGCTACTTTGGCGAGTTAAAAGAAAACCTCCATCTTGCTTGTGAGTTACCCGTAGCAGGCCTACACCTCGACGCAATCAATGCCTTTGCAGAAATTACGAGTGTTATTGATTGGTTAGCACCTCACAAGATACTTTCTTTAGGCATTATTAATGGCCGTAATATCTGGAAAACCGATCTTAATGCTACTTTAGATTGGCTAGAGCCTATTTATGCTCGATTAAAAGATCGCTTGTGGATTGCGCCATCATGCTCATTACTTCATGTGCCAGTCGATCTTGATAGTGAAAACGACCTTGATGACGAAGTCCAATCATGGCTCGCATTTGCAGTACAAAAATTGGATGAGCTTTCGATAATAGCCACTGCCCTCAATGAAGGCCGTGAAACGGTGGCCGAAGAGCGTGTATTAAACGCCTTTGCAGTTCAATCACGTCAAAACTCGTCCCGAGTACATAACTCAAAAGTAAAAGCACGCGTCAAAGCCATTGAACCAGCACTAGCTAATCGACAAAGCAGTTATCAGCAAAGAGCCAAAATACAACAACAGCACTTTAATTTACCGTTATTTCCCACCACCACAATAGGATCGTTTCCCCAAACAACAGACATACGCCAAGCCCGAAAGCGCTATCGTTTAGGCAAGCTTGCAGAAAAAGACTACCAACAATTTCTTAAAGATGAAATCAAGTTCACCATCGAACAGCAACACGCTATCGGCTTAGATGTATTAGTGCATGGTGAAGCCGAGCGAAATGACATGGTCGAATATTTTGGCCAACAACTTGATGGTTACGCCTTTAGCCAGTTTGGCTGGGTACAATCATATGGTTCACGCTGTGTTAAACCGCCGATTATTTATGGTGATATTTCACGCCCTAAACCGATGACCGTAGAGTGGGCAACTTATGCACAATCATTAAGTGATAAACCGGTAAAAGGCATGCTCACCGGCCCCGTCACCATTCTAAACTGGTCGTTTGTGCGTGATGATCAGCCACGTTCACAAACCTGTCAGCAAATTGCCTTGGCGATACGAGATGAAGTACAAGACTTAGAACGAGCCGGTATCAACATTATTCAAATTGATGAAGCCGCCTTACGCGAAGGTTTACCGTTACGAAAATCACAATGGCAAGGCTATTTAGACTGGGCTGTCACTAGCTATAAAATCAGTGCGAATGGTGTCAGTGATCAAACGCAGATCCACACTCATATGTGCTATTCCGAATTCAATGACATTATAAAAGCCATTGCCAACATGGATGCAGACGTGATCACCATTGAAACCTCACGCTCAGATATGGAGTTATTAGATGTGTTTAAAGAGTTCGACTATCCTAATGAAATTGGACCGGGCGTATATGATATTCACTCACCGAATATTCCCACGGTAGAACAAATTGTATTGCTAATGAAAAAAGCATCGCAACGCATTCCCGCTGAACGATTATGGGTCAACCCTGATTGCGGCTTGAAAACACGGGGCTGGCAAGAAGTTAAACCCGCATTAACCGCCATGGTCACTGCCAGCCGTATTTTGCGAAATAGCCTGCCAGAATAATGAATCTAAGCTGCATCTGGGCAAAATCGTCCAGATGCAGTTATACCCGCTGGAATGTTTTGGCTGGAATATATACCTAAGTGAAATCAATCTGTAGCTTTTACTTCTTCGTCATTCCGGTAGCTTTTAGCCGGAATCTGGACATAAGCAAGACTCCCGCTAAGCTTGTACTCAGCTTGACTGGGTAAACATGCGGGAGTGACGGGTGAATAAAATCTGCAGATCCAATGGTCAGAGGAATATACCCGGCGTAAAAATAGGCAAGGGCGCCATGGTCAACGCCATGTCGCTTGTCACCATGAATACGGTTATTGCTGATAATGAAATCTGGGGCGGCATTCCTGCGCGTAAATTAAAGGTTATTGAGAAATAAAAACTGATGAATTTAAATCTACTTCTAAAATCTTAAATTTGTGGCATACTTCATCTAAGAACTATATTCTGACAACTTGCCTTGTTTGGTCTTGATTATCTAATTACTAGGAAAATTTATCCGTATATGTATAAGAATTACAAGGGAAAATCCTTTCCCTTTAATAACAAGTTAGGCATAATTGAATTATGGATGAAATTCTAGAAAATCTTAAAGACCCATCTTGGTGGTTTACTGGGATTTTCTTTATCGCCACAGCATTAATTATATCTTGGTTAGTAAAAAAACTCCCTCTATGGTTAAAGTCATGGAGCCGGAAGAGCCGAGCAAAAGAGCTGAAGAAGATTAAAAATATTCGGAGAAATACTTGGGAAATTCACTATCAAATAGCTAGTGAACGAAGTTATTTTTTAGTTTTTACTCTACTGTGTTTATTCTATTTAATCCTTCTTGTTGTAACTCCTCTATCAATGGTGTTTAACGAGAGCATTTTAGCAGGCATTATATTAAGCTCCCCCGTTTTTGTTGTTGAAATTATTTGGCTTAATCGTAATGTTTTTCTTAAAACACTACTTAAATATGCACATAAAATTGCCTAACAAACAGGTCAAGTGCGCTCCCTCTAGTCGCTGGGTCTTCCGCTACGCTCCAGCCCCTTACCTAAACCGTTAGAGCTATAAGAAATAATCTATGCAAAAATTAGTAAAGCACACGTTATATCTTTTTTTATGGCTTACCGGTACTACAGCATTTCTTGCAATCTTTGGTCTTGCATACGTCTGGTTCTTTTCAGAAAAAACTGAGTTGCCGCACCTTGGTTGGATAATTACAGCTGTTATTGCTGAAATGGCTGCTGTGGTTCTAATGCTAGCCAAGAAGGGCATGAAATATCTACCAGACACCCAAACTGATAAGGAACCAAAAGACACGCTGAAATTCATGGAAAAGTTTATATCTACTGGAACTAGCGCTACCGTCGTTAGTAATCGCGTGTCTTGGCTAACTAGTGATGAAAATCTAATTTCTACCCTTAAATCAAAGATAGAATCAGGAACAAGAATCGAAATTATCACTCCGAAAGAGGTTCCTGATGGGGTAAAGTCTAACCTTCAAGGTGCATCTTTTATTGTTACAGATGAAGATAGTCCTCCTGAAGCCCGCTTTACTCTCGTTAATGGAGAACGTGGTGGTGCTGAAAAACTAGCTATTGCAAGGGGCGTTCATCCTGATCATGAGATAACAATATTCGATAATAATTCTGGTCCTCAAATAATAGCCATGGCAAAGGACATAATTAGAAAATCAAAAGCTTTGTCTAATGCCACATAGATGGTGCGATTCCGCAGAATTACGGCGTAAACAAATTGAGTCTGGCACCGACTTAACCTTTAACAAAGTATTTAAGCCCATTTTTATTGAAAAAGTGTTAGGCCTAAATAGGGAACCCATTCTTGAAGTCGGGGCGGGTACTGGTCACCTGTCAAAGGAATTAGCGGCTAATGGCTTACGTATTACAGCCGTTGAACCTTCCACAGGGATGTTTAAAGTAGCTAAAGAAGTTCTAGATGGTTCTGGTGTAGAGCTAATTAATTGCCTTGTGGATGATTTGCCAGAACACATAAAATACGAAGTCGCAATTTCACATTTGGTAGCTCACGTTGTTAATGATTCTACCAGGTTTTTCAACTCTATCGCCAATCATCTAGAGGTGGGTGGGCACTTTGTTTTCTCTATCCCTCACCCTTGTTTTTTTAATGGATATAAGAAAATCTTTGGCGATCATTACTGCTACATGGAATCAGCACAGAAAGAAATATCTTTCACCATTACCAAAGATCCGAATAACGTAATTTCCGGAGTGCCTTATCATCATAGGCCACTGACAAGCTATATCAGCTCACTAGTTAGTGCGGGGTTCGCAATCGATGGGTTCGAAGAAACATGGCCTTCTTATGTAGTTCAGAAAATGTATGGCGAAATTTGGGAAAATCCAAGGTATTGTGTGTTTATATGCAAAAAGCTCTAATAAACACATGCACTCGGACAGCAAAAAGCGCCGCTCCTCGTTCCTCGTCGCTATACTTTTTGCTGCCGGAGGTGTGAGGCGTTAGCACTATTTTCGAACTTATTTAAATTTAAAAGGCATCCTGATGCGTAAGAGAATTATTAATCCAGTCCCGCAAAAAAATGTAAACCCTGATCATCAATGGTTGGATATCGAGATGATTGTGGTGGTTGAAGTCACCTCAGAGGCAGATGAATTTCCAATCGAGTCTGCACTATTGCCGGGTAAAGTATCACAATGGCGTGCTTCAGGCCCGGGCGAGCAGATCATTAGGCTTGTCTTCGATACCCCCCAGAAACTCCAATGGATCAGGTTAAGCTTCGAGGAGTTAGTGCTTGAGCGTACGCAAGAATATGTTTTGCGGTGGTCTGCTGACGGTGGTCAATCGTACCAAGAAATTGTAAGACAGCAATGGAACTTCAGCCCTGAAGGTGCAAGCAGTGAAGTTGAAGATTATCAGGTGGAACTTCCGGCAGTAACTATTCTTGAGTTGAGTATTAATCCCGACATAGGTGACAGAAATGCATTTGCATCTTTAAAGGAGTTACGGCTTGCTTAAGGAGTCTCTGATCAAGTCCAATTATTTGCTGAACTTCGGGTAATTTTAAAAATGTAGGCATTCTTGCCTATTTTTAGTGAAAATCTAGTAGTTATTACACAGATTCCGGCTAAAAGCATACCGGAATGACGATCTATACCCGAAGTTCAGCTTAGCTCGCAATCTGTTGCTCGATCTCCGTTATTTTTATTGCCCTTTGTACTTCTTTTGCTAATTTAAGATCAATCTCACTTGTTCGGTTTTGTTGCTGGCATAGCGCACTTCTAAAGCCTAAATAATCTGCGCCATGTTGTGAAAGAGAGGGGATATCTTTGCAGCGCAATGCACCTGCCAAGCCACATAACAAGCCTTGTTGCTGAGCTTGTTGCACAAATGTATTTAACTTTAAAGCGCTCCAGTGCGCGCGCAGATGTTGACCTTTTTTGATTGCCGTATCTATCATCACACCGTGAAAACCACTCGCTTTTAATAAGGGTAACAATGCGATGTCGGCTTCTTTATCTACAAATAATACGGCGATAACGGGTGTGGATAAGGCTTTAATTGTGGGTTCCAGCTTTGCAATGCATTGCCTTAAATTAGTTGCAGAAAATAAACCCACCTTCACGTAATCAACGCCTGATGTTGCCATAGTGATCATTGCTTGGCTGATAAGCTCGGCATTCATTGGCAAATCACCAATGGTGGCACTGGTTTGGCAACGGCCGGCGATTAAATCAACGATCTGACTAACGGTTTCAACATCTAGCGCACCTAAAGCACCTTTCGAGGGATCTTTCATATCCAGAATATCTGGCAGAACGGGCAATAATTGTTGCGCCTCTTCTAATGATTGAACACTGGCTAACCATTTACTCATTTTTTAACTCTATTCCACTGTCTTTAATTTTTGCCATTAACCAGCCCCATGCTTCTAACTCTCTGGCGCCTGCTGTTTTTTCTATGGCGATTGATAAATAGGCAATTTCTTGTCTTATCTTGTCTTCAGGCAACATTTTTATGCGGCTCACTAACACCGCCGCATCAATCACAGCGCTTTGGGCACGGTTAAAACCTCTAAACATGGCGTGACTCACATCGCAGACGATCGCGCCTTTGAACAAGGCTCTTGGATCATCATCGTCAAATGCAACAATTTCTAATTCGGTATGCGCTAAAGCCTGACTTAAATAAAAACCTTCAATTTGCTGACAGGGTAGCATATCCCAATTTCGCCGCCCTGTTAATGAGCCTGCAAATACGCGTACATCGTCAGTATAATTAATCGTGCATTGGCGGTGTTGTTTTAAGTTATCGTAGGTAGCTGATGGCTTAAAAGGCTTAATAAGAATGTGACCATTCACTTCGCTTATTCCCATTGGTGCAGAATGGGGTTGGCCGTCTTCATTTATTGTCGTAACAATAACTTCGTGGATTTTACTAGTTAGTATTTCCTTAGGCTGTGCCACATTTTTTTCCTTTTTTCATTGTCGTGCCTACGGCTTTTTGCTCGTTTAAATCGATGTCTTGTTTGTCGACTGCGCAGGCCCAATCAAGCTCTTCATCTTGGGTATAACGCTTGCCTAGTTGCCATGCAATTTGTGCTTTAGCTAGCTCTGCACCTAAATAAAAGGCATGACCCGTGTCGTCTTTAAGATCGAGTTGCGGATAAAATGCAAAGGGATCGTCATTGATCATCAAGCCATCTCGATTAAACATAAAAATGCCTTCTTCGGCCACTTTAATTCGATAGTTTGGATCTTTAATATTGTTGGCTAATTCTGTAATGTCTTGGATGTCATCAGGGAAGGGACGACGCTCATGTGCCACCATCAAATCACCTGTGAAATCACGTGGTAAACTACTGTCATCGCGGGCGGCAAACATCATTCTTCTTGCCACATCCGCCTCTTTAATTGCTCTTCGTGCGTGAGGACTCACTTCTGTTGCAAGCACGTTTGTTACTTTAAGTTCAGATATGATTCCAAATAACAGTGCATTTATTCCGCTGGTGTCTGCATCGGTTAATTCGGTTAAATTGCCGACCCCCATCATCATCGGTGCATCGGGATATTTTCGGCGCAATTCATGGTAACGCACAATTGAATTTGTTAGACCATAGTGAATAGGATCAAGGATAGGATCGGCAATCCACGGGCGGTTGACTTTATCCATCAACTCCATCGCACGCTCTAATGAGTCGAGCGAACCCATTACTGCTGGCACCAATATAGGCACGGCGTCTGTTTCTTCGGCTAGGTGATAGGTCTTTTCCGTTAAGCTCAACAAATAGTCAGCCCCTGCTTTACCCGCCCGCCGCAGATCATCTAACTCTAAAGAATCAACACTGACCTTATGCCCCGCTTCATGTAAAGCAATGATCGCCTCTTCAAGATGTGGAAACTTCTCTTCTGGCAAACAACCAATATCGATGACGTTAGCACCATTATCTGCATAATACTGTGCGCGTTCGACGATGCTTTCGATTGTACGTTCAGGCGCATCGACTATTTCAGCGAAGATATTCACATCATAGCGGCTGAGATCGGGCTGTTTGCGGGCACGACCAAAATAAAGCGGTAAGTCTTTTATTTCTTCGGGCCCTCTTTCTACGGGTCGGCCTAATTGTTGGCTTAAATTGGCTAAATCACCTCGCACTCGCCCCGGCACGATAATGCGATCACAATCAGCTACATCTTCAGGCTTAAGGCGACGCGCTATCATTTTATCGGTGATCAAGGCGGCAACTGAAACCCCGAGTTGGTGAACGCGGTGTTCAAATGGCAGGGGAGCCATATCCGCCAAAACTCGGTGCACACTTGCCTCGGCAAGCTTGCCCGTAAGAAAAAGTATTTTTTCAGCCATCCGTTTATGTGAGTTCGCTTAATCGGACATTGAGCGCGGCGAGCAGTTTATCTGGCGTTTCAACTACTGTTGTCGCTTCAAATGATCGCAGTTTATGCGTATGCGCCAAATCGACTTCGCGAGGCCAGACTTTAACGATGCGATCAGGTGCGGGTGTATCCATTTCAGGCTCGGTATCACACGCTAGGATAATGCTAGGAATGCGACATTTTCCTGCTTGTGCATAGACATTTGTTACCAAAGAATCTGACAAACCCAACACCATTTTAGCGACGGTGTTTGATGTAGCTGGTGCAACAACTAAGGTGTGATAATCACCACGGTAAAATAAGCCGACGGGGGGAGAGCTTGCCGCACGATCGTGATAGGTGCGACCATCGCCATTAACAGACTTGGGATCGTGACCGTACATACGAATCACTTCTTCGCCTGCTCGGCTATAGAATAAGTCGACATCATCTAGGTCACGAATAATCTCTAGGCATTCTTCAAGATAATGCCCTGAACCTGTCACAGCCCACGCAAGGCGTGGTTTTTCTGGTGGTGGTTGCATCTCTGTAAACCTCTATTAATGTCTTAATAAGTCAATTTTGACAGAGTATTGAACTATAGTAAAAAATAAGATGGTTTTACACCTACTTTATACGTTAGAATTATGGGATAAATTAATACTTTGGGCTGAAAATAATGACAACAAATTCTATTCCTAAAATTGTAGTCGTCGGTGGCGGGGCAGGTGGGCTTGAGCTCGTTACTAAGCTTGGCAGAAAACTGGGTAAAAAGGGCAAAGCCGAGGTCACCTTGGTTGATAGTACGCACACGCACATCTGGAAACCGCTTTTACATGAAGTAGCCGCAGGAACAATTGATTCTCATGAAGATGAAATTGAATATCTTGCTCAAGCAATGTGCAGTGGATTCCACTTTCGTCTTGGCAAAATGGATCAGCTAGACCGAGATAATAAACAAATAAGTGTCGCCCCGACATGCAATGCCAAGGGTGTTGAAATTATACCGCGTCGAACCTTTGACTATGATTATTTAGTAATTGCCGTTGGCAGTGTCAGCAACGACTTTGGTATTCAAGGCGTAGAGAAAAACTGTTGTTTTCTTGATAACACGGCACAAGCTGAAGACTTTCAGGCAAAATTACTTGAAGCCTATTTTCGCGCTCATACACAAGAAAAGCCGCTTGATGAAGGCCAGCTTGATATAGCCATTGTTGGTGCGGGCGCAACGGGTGTGGAATTAAGTGCCCAGCTTCATGAGGTGTCACATTTATTAACTGCCTATGGGCTTGATGAAGTGAAGCCTGCCGATGTAAATATTACCATTATTGAAGCCGCCAACCGCGTGCTGCCTGGCTTACCTGAAAACTTATCTGCGGCAACTCAAAAAGAACTAGAAAAGCTTGGTGTGACTTTGCTGACTAATGAACGTGTAACACAAGTTACACCGAAAAATATTAAAACAGAAAGCGGAAAAGTTATTCCCGCCTCTATTAAAGTTTGGGCGGCAGGCATCAAGGCGCCTGAATTTCTTAAAGACTTTGCAGGGCTCGAAACTAACTGGATTAATCAGCTTGTAGTGAAGCAAACACTGCAAACGACACTCGATGATAAAGTCTATGCCATCGGTGATTGCTGTGCATGCAAATGGGTTGGCTTTGATACCAATGTGCCACCGCGTGCGCAAGCGGCACATCAAATGGCTTCTTTGGCCTATAAATCCATTCGCAATCAAATGGCTGGCAAAGCACTGCCTGAATATAGCTACCATGATTATGGCTCTCTTGTTTCGTTAGGGCGCTATAGTACAGTAGGCAACATGATGGGCAACCTAAGTAAAGGTAGCTTGATGATTGAAGGCTTTATGGCGCGGATGATGTACCTATCTTTACATAAGATGCATCAAATCGCTCTGTTCGGTTTTTTCCGAGTCGGTATGCTCACCATTGCAAACCTATTCCGCCGAAGTGTACATCCTAAAATAAAGCTTCATTAACCCATAGCTCTCTTACTATTTCAGACAATAAAAAGGCCCTTCCGGGCCTTTTTAGATCAATACCAATCTGGCACATTGATGCCGTTTAAAGGGGTGGGGCTGACCATTCCATTAGGTTATTTTACTTTAGCGACATCCGCTCCGAAACACCCGATCCTGCTAAGCGATGTTTGATCGCTGCAGCAATGTGTATCACGATAAGCCCAATTAATAGAAAGGCCAAGATCTCGTGAACCTCGGTAAACTGCTCTCGCGCCGCTTTATCTGCCTCAGCCATGCGAGGCAATACTATTCCCCAAAACTTAGTGTCATATTTACTAAACATTGATTGCAAATAGCCGGACAACGGCATAGCAATCATCAGCACATAAATTGCACCGTGAACCGCCCCAGCTGCTCGCTGTTGCCATTTTGATATCGTATCTGGCAATGGAGGTGCTTTATGCGTTAAACGCCAGACCACACGTAAAAGAATCAGCATTGCGACCGTCAAGCCCATTGATTTATGCATTAAAAAATAAAATGCACGCACACTTTCTTCTCCGGGTGGTAATTCTGACTGCTTTGGGAGCTCCACCATATACAAACCGAGCCCAATCATAAAGAAAAGAACTAAAGCTATTAACCAGTGCAAAATGATTTGCACACGATCATAGCGGTTCGAACTGTTTTCCATCTTTTTCTCCAGATAATTTGGGGCTTACAAGCAAGAAGGTCATAATAAGCAATATTATGACCTTCGTTAATAGGAATAATTCCTAGTTTAATTAAGGATAAAGCTGAATGTTATATATCTAAGTTAGTGGCCTGCAATGCATGAGTCTCAATAAACTCACGGCGAGGCTCAACATTATCACCCATTAGGGTATTAAATATTTCATCTGCAGTAATCGCATCATCAATTGTCACTTGCAATAAGCGACGTTTAGATTTATCCATTGTTGTTTCCCATAATTGCTCAGGATTCATCTCACCCAAACCTTTATAACGCTGGATATTTTGACCTCGCCGCGATTCTGCTAATAACCATGCTACCGCTTGTGAAAACGTACTGACTTCTTCACTGCGGTCGCCACGTTGTACATAGGCATCATCTGTAAATAAGCCATGGATTTTTTCCGCAAACGACTGAATTCGTTGATATTCTGTGCTCGCGAAAAACTCACCTGGCACATGATAATCTGTGCTAATTCCATGACGGCTAAAGCTTATATTAATATAGGGTATTGGATTATCATCTTTACTTGCCACCGTAAGCTGGTAACTTGTTCCCGTTGGCAAATGCTTGTTCAGCTCAGCTTCAATTACAACTAACCACGCTTGCATTGTTGATTTATCTGACAAGTCAGGTACGGCACCTTTATCGATTAATTGCTCTAAAAACGCAGGGAAATAGTGGCTTGAAAGACGCTCAACAACGGCTTTAACCATTTGATATTCATGGACTAATGTAGCTAACGCGCTCCCCGATATCACTTCAGATGTCTTACTAGGGTGAAGTTCAGCATTGTTCAATGCTAATTCTGTTAAATATCGTTCCATCTCGGCATCATCTTTTACATAACGCTCTTGTTTGCCTTTCTTAATCTTATAAAGAGGTGGCTGAGCAATATAGATATGTCCACGCTCAACAAGCTCCGGCATTTGGCGATAGAAGAACGTTAACAATAGCGTTCTAATATGCGAGCCATCAACATCGGCATCGGTCATGATGATAATGTGGTGATAGCGTAATTTCTCAGGATCATATTCATCGCGACCAATACCGCAGCCTAGTGCTGTGATTAATGTGCCAACCTCAGCCGAACTGATCATTTTGTCAAAACGAGCACGCTCAACATTTAAGATCTTTCCTTTTAACGGCAAGATTGCTTGGGTGCGACGGTCACGCCCTTGTTTGGCACTTCCTCCCGCAGAATCACCCTCCACAAGGAATAATTCAGATAGGGCGGGGTCGCGTTCTTGGCAATCAGCTAATTTACCAGGAAGACCTGCAATATCTAATGCACCTTTGCGCCGTGTTAGTTCTCGTGCTTTACGCGCTGCATCACGGGCGCGTGCCGCATCAACCATTTTATTAGCAATTAATTTGCTATCAGTCGGGTTTTCAACTAAATAATCATGGAAAAACTCATTGGTTAATGATTCCACAATAGTCCTTACTTCAGATGAAACCAGTTTATCTTTAGTTTGTGATGAAAATTTTGGATCAGGCACTTTAACAGAAAGCACTGCGGTTAAGCCTTCACGTGCATCATCACCACTGGTGGTTACTTTTGATTTTTTGGCTAAACCTTCGGACTCAATATATTGGTTTAATGTGCGAGTAAGTGCCGCTCTAAAACCCGCTAAATGTGTGCCGCCATCACGCTGTGGAATATTATTGGTAAAACAGTGAATGTTTTCTTGGTAGGAGTCCGTCCATTGCATTGACAGCTCAACAACCACATCATCTTTCTCGCCTTTGATGTTAATTACCACTTCATGTACTGGCGTTTTATTTTTATTTAAATGTTCAACAAACGCTTGAATTCCGCCTTCGTAATAAAAAACCTCACTCTGTTCATCACGCTCATCGGTTAAAACAATGCGTACGCCTGAGTTCAAAAAGGCTAATTCGCGAATACGTTTAGCTAGAATTTTATACTCAAAAGAAAGTACATTTGAGAATGTTTCTTCACTCGGCCAAAACTGAATTTTTGTTCCAGTCTTATCCGTATCTTCACCTGCCTCGATGCGACCATCTGGCACGCTATCGGTGTAGCTTTGGCGATGCACTTTTCCATCTCGGCTAATTTCCATTGTCAACTTCTTCGAGAGGGCGTTCACAACTGAAACACCTACACCATGTAAGCCACCCGAAACTTTATAGGAATTATCATCAAACTTACCGCCGGCATGTAGCACCGTCATAATCACTTCGGCTGCAGAAACACCTTCTTCTTCATGCACGTCAACCGGAATTCCACGGCCATTATCTGATACGGATACGGATTCATCAGGATGAATTCGCACATTAATCTCGCTACAGTAGCCCGCTAAAGACTCATCGATTGCATTATCCAACACCTCAAACACCATGTGGTGCAAACCCGTGCCATCATCGGTATCACCGATATACATACCTGGGCGCTTTCTTACTGCATCAAGGCCTTTAAGCACTTTGATATTTGACGAGTCGTAGGTATTTTCTTCACCTTTTGACGAATCGTTAGTGTTGTTTTCATCTTCGGTTGTCATAATGCATCCATTATTGTTTCCATTACACTTATTTTACCACATCAAGAGCAGGGTATAGTCCTTATCGTAGTTCTCCACGTTCCACGTGGAACATCTTAATTATGCCGCTACTCTTCACCTCAAAATGTGTTGCCGTTACAAATGTTTGCACTGGCAGCCGAGCAAGTTCATCCATCACATTTTGTTGATGTTTTACATCTAATTCTGAGCTAATATCGTCTAACAAAAGTATGCTTCTATCTCGGTTACTATGTTCTGCCATCCGCGCTTGTACCATGCACAAGGCGAGGAAAAATAGTTTTTGTTGCCCACGTGAAAACATTTCTATAGGATCGGCATCATTTATTTTGAACGACCAGTCTGCGGCATGACTGCCTGAACGGGTATATCCCAATTGCTGATCACGAACGAGCGATCCGCTAAGCGCTTGCTCTAATGTTGCCCCCTTGACCCAGCCATTTCTATATTTCAACGTGAACTTTGCGCTCTCATATACTGGGCATAAGCGGGCAAATAAAACTGAAAACTGTTCTAGCACTCTTTCTAATTGTTGCTTTCGTAAGGTAGTGATCGCTTCTCCATGAGCAGCCAAATGTGCATCCCATAACTGTATTTCGCTGGCAGGCTTGTGCTGCCTAAGCGCAGAATTACGCTGTTGCAAAATCTTTTTATACGATTGCCAATGAGAATTAAAGCTTGGTTCCACGTGAAACAAACCCCAATCTAAAAGCTGACGTCGATAACGAGGGCCTTGTTCAAAAAACTGATGGCAGTTCGCCGGAACAAACTGTAGCGGCAATTGCATCGCTAACTCTGAAAGCCGTTTTAATGGGGCTCTATTTAGTCGAATCTTTAATCCGTTATTTTTATCATACTGTAATCCAACAGGCGTTTCACTGCTGGTATTAGCAATAATCTGAAGCTGTTGTTGATCAAATTGTATAGCATTTTTTAATGATCTTGTTCGAAACGATCGTCCCATAGCTAATAAATGAATAGCTTCAAGCACACTGGTTTTGCCCGATCCATTTTCACCTAAAATCAGATTTATACCCGATATAGGCTGTAAAGAAAGCTTGGTGATATTGCGTAAGTTGGATACGGTAAGTTGGGTTAGCAACAGCAATTCCGATTAAAAAGGGGTGAGGCCATTTTACTGTATACCCATGACCTTATAAAGGCTCTGATCAGCTCGGGGCTACTATACCCGTGACCATTCATTCTGCAATTTGAATGGTCACGGGTATAAGATCGGGCAACTGTTTTGCTAATAACTGCTTCTCTTTCACAAAGTCACCACTTATAACAAAGCCTAATAAAGATTTATCTTCGCCATAGAAGAGTCCTTTTATACCGAAGCCTGATTGCGCTTGTTCAAAAACCCATTCGCCTACTGCATCTGTTGCCGGTGGAGTGATGACTAAAGGGTAAAGTGGTGTTTTAACAGCAACCGGCATAGCCGGGTAGTGAACTTCGGTAGCATCTCCAGCAAGTGTTTTTGCTAATGCCTTAGCCCCAGCAATAAGGGGTGCTACAAATAATAGATTATGTCCCGCCACTTCGGCACAATCACCCAAAGCATAAATATCATTATGGCTTGTTTTTAAAAACGTGTCGGTCAAAATACCGCGATGAACACTCAAGCCAGCATCTGATGCTAGCGCGATGTTAGCGCGCAAACCAACGGCTGACACAACAAGATCAGGATCAATCACCGTGCCATTACTTAGCGCCAGATCATAGACCTTACCGTTGTGATTGATCGATTTTGTTGTTGTATTCAAGTACCACTCGACTCCAGCATCTGATAGTTGCTGATGTAATTCTTTTGCTACAGGCTCGGGTAATACCGTATCCATCGGCAAGCCATTTGGGCCAATTATAGAAACACGAACATCACTTGAGGCAATTAAATCATTAGCAAATTCACAAGCAATTAAGCCCGGACCAATTATTGCCACATGCTTAGCATCAAGTAAGCGTTCACGAAAAACCGTGTAATCGATCAAATCATTAATTGATAAAATTTCTTCTGCCGCATCACCATCAATGGGTATTACAATCGGGCTAGCACCCAAAGCTAAAATCAACTTGCTGTATTTTTGTTGTGAGCAATCATCCAATTCTAATGCGTTTGTTGTAGGCTCAATTTTGATCACAGTTCGATGCGTTAGAATCTCTGCCTTTAGTGTTTTTGCCATGGCCTGTGCATCAAACATGGCAATTTGCTCAGCTGTTTTTCTTTTGGCTAAGGCATTCGACAACATTGGTTTTGGATAACTGCGGCCATCATCTGAGCTGATCATTGTCAGTGGGGTGGCTTGATCTAACTTACGAAATTCCCTAGCCAGAGAATATCCCGCCATTCCCGTACCAATTATAATTATAGGTTCCATTTTAGTCTCAATTAAAAAGGAGACCAGAAAATGTCTCGCCTCCTTTTTGCTTTTTCAATATTAGATTTCAACCATTTCGAAATCATCTTTACCCACACCACATTCAGGACACTCCCAATCATCAGGAATATCATCCCAACTTGTTCCTGGTTCAATACCTTCTTCAGGCAGCCCCTTCGCTTCGTCATAAATAAAACCACATACTACACATTGCCACTGTCTCATTTTTTACTTTCTCCCATTTTTAATAAAAATTATTTTTTTGAATCTAATGCCTCGATATAGTGTTGGGCATGCCACTTTTCAACTTTAATTAATACTACAAAATGCTTTCCTGTCATCTGTAATATTTTAACATGTTCCAGAGACTCCTCAGTTTGTTCATCCATTACGGCAACAGCTGATACATTTCGTTCCCTAAGAGGGTGCACCTCTTCTTGCAATTATCCAACTGGAAGTAAGTTTATGTTTTGTGTTAATTTAGATCTAACGAATTGTTTCTATACTATTAAGTGGGATTTCCGATTATGAGTTTACCTACGCTTCGCCAGCTACAATATTTGGTATCTGTTGTTGATCTAAAACATTTCGGTCATGCGGCAGAGCAATGTTTCGTCACCCAGTCTACACTCAGTGCCGGCATACAAGATCTTGAAAGCCTTTTGGATGCAAAATTGATAGAGCGCACCAACCGAAAAGTTTTACCTACAGCTCTTGGTTTCGAGATAGCTCAGCGAGCACAGCATATTCTATCGCTATCTTCAGATTTGGTTGATGTAGCGCATTCAGAGCAAAATCCATCTACAGGTAGGGTTCGAATTGGGGTTATTCCTAGCATTTGCCCATTTTTATTACCTAAATCACTGACAACCATTCGCCAACAATTACCACAACTAGAACTGATTCTAATTGAAGATCAATCTGAACCGCTCGTGACCAAGCTACGTAGTGGTCAAATTGATGTTGCCGTATTAGCTTTTCCGTTTGATATTAAAGAGCTGCATCAGCATATTTTCGGACAAGAATCTTTTTGGGTCGCGCTACCCAAAAACCACCCATTAGCCTCACAGAAAAAAATTATTGCTGATCAACTACCCATTGATGATTTGTTGTTATTATCAGAAGGGCACTGTTTACGCGAACACGCCCTCAGTGCATGCCAGTTACCAACAACTGCACAGCGAACAAGTGTCCAAGGTACTAGTTTATATACGCTCATAGAGATGGTAGCTGGCGGCTTAGGAATCACATTAATACCTGAAATGGCAATCAATTCTGACATAGTAAGCCAAGCTGATATTAGCATTCGTCCGTTAGTTGCGCAAAACAATAAACCTATGCGAGAGCTAGGGCTTGTCTGGCGCCCAAGCTATCAACGCACCCAAACATTGGAATTATTGTCAGAAGCATTTGCTAGTGCATTGAATTGATTTGAAAAGTGATTATCAGTCTTATTCTGTTTTAGCATAGAAAGCACGAAGAGCCAGAAAATGTGATCGAACATTTTTATATGGGGGGCGAAAAGTAGCATAAATTCGACCTTTAGGATCTATAATAAAAAGATGATGCTCTTGCTCAATTTGATAGCTACCATCAGTAAAATTTGTTTGTAGAAATAAGGCAATAAAGCTTGTTGCTACTTTTTCAAGCTCTTTTTCTGAACCTGTTGCAACGGTAAAGTCATAGCCTTGTGACACTAAAAACTGGTACAAATCATCCGCATTTTCGTGCTGAGCATCAATCCCGATGGTTAAAAACTGAAGATCAGAAGTAGCAAAAGCTGTTTTTAATTCCTTCATACTATCTAAACCGAAACGGCAAGCGGGCAAACAAGCGCTATGAGTAAAATAGACAAAAGTCCATTTTTTCTCAAACCAATCGTTAGTAAGCGCTAGCTTCTCTTTCGTTTTTAAAGTGAAAGAGTCGAGCTTTCTAGGTGGCGATTCTAAATACGGCTGCATAGCTTTGGGTATCACTCTGCTATCTTTACCCATAAATGGTTGACGGTTCATCCACAAAACTATAATCAAACCCACTATAATGAGATATGTAAGCAAAAAACACTTAGAATTAAACCCTTTACATCGTGTTGCCATCAACATCACACTTTTATATTAAAAGATAAATCCTAACACTAAACGAGCCTATCAATGAGTGAAAAGCTATTTAAATCGACCGCTATAGTGAGCATGATGACGTTTATCTCGCGGATCCTTGGTTTTATTCGCGACATAGTCATTGCTCGTCTGTTCGGCGCCGGCTTAGGAGCCGACGTTTTTTTTGTAGCTTTTAAAATTCCTAACTTTTTGCGCCGACTATTTGCAGAAGGCGCCTTTTCGCAAGCATTTATCCCAGTATTAGCAGAATACCGAGATAGAGGAGACAAAGATCTCAAAGATCTAATTGCCAGCACTAGCGGTACCCTTGCCACCTTTCTGTTTATTATCACAGCTATTGGAGTCATTGCGGCACCTGTTTTAATTATGATTTTTGCCCCTGGGTTTATTGGTGATGACTATAAAATTAATCTCGCCGGTAATTTGTTAAAAATCACTTTTCCTTATCTCTTTTTTATCTCATTGACGGCATTAGCTGGCGCAATTCTCAATAGTTTTGGTAAGTTTGCTGTGCCTGCTTTTACACCTGTTTTTCTAAACATATCGCTAATTTCCTGTGCGATATGGTTATCTCCTAACTTAGCAGAGCCAGTTACTGCGCTAGCATGGGGAGTATTTATTGGTGGTTTAATACAGCTGTTATTTCAAATTCCATTTTTAATGCGAATTGGGCAGCTCCCCAAGCCTAGATGGGGATGGCAGGATAGTGGAGTGCAACAAATAATAAAACTAATGTTGCCAGCCATGTTTGGTGTGTCGGTAGCACAAATAAATTTATTACTTGATACCTTGTTAGCCTCATTTTTAGTCACCGGCAGCATTTCTTGGTTATATTATTCTGATCGATTAGTAGAGTTTCCCCTTGGTATATTCGGCATTGCTTTAGCAACTGTAATTTTACCAAGCCTTTCAAAAAAGCATGCTTCAAAATCAAAGGATGAATTCTCACACACAATTGACTGGGCATTACGTTGGGTATTTATTATCGGTACGCCTGCCGCAATAGGGCTTATCTGGCTTGCCGAACCCTTATTGCTATCATTGTTCCAATATGGCGAGTTTAGCGCTCCAGATGCACACAAAGCCTCTCTCAGCCTAATGGCTTACGGCTTAGGTTTGCTGCCTTTTATCTTTATTAAAGTATTAGCGCCAGGTTATTATGCCCGCCAAGATACCAAAACACCGGTGAAAATAGGTATTATTGCCATGGTGGTAAATATGGTGCTCAATATCATCTTAATGTTGCAATTCGCCCATGTTGGCCTCGCCTTAGCCACCTCATTATCAGCAATGTTGAATGCCCTATTGTTATATATTGGGCTAAGAAAACTAGGCGTCTATCTACCAAGAGCAGGCTGGAGAAGGTTTATAGTTCAATTGATTATTCCAAATATCGCCTTAATAGCGCTGTTATTTTGGTTTACACCTGAAACAATTGAATGGGTTAATTCCGGAGTATGGCAACGATTTATGATGCTATTTGGATTAATTTCCGTGGCAATGGCGACTTATTTTATATTGCTTTCACTTGTTGGTATTAAAGTTAAAAGCTTATTAAAAATATCAAATTCATAAATCAGGATCGCCATTCTGGCAGTCTTGCGCTACTCGTCACTCCCGCGTGCTTTAAGCGGGAGTCTAGTATTTTAACTGTAGATCCCCGATAAAAGATCTCGGGGATGACGGGATGACGCATAAATTATACAACTTGAGTGGTAGCTGAATTAAAGGCAAAAAAAGACCCTCATTAAGAGGGCCTTTTGATATTTGTGTGTTTGCTAAGTTTAACTTAGAAACGACGACCGATACCAATACCCCAAACAACAGGGTTAACATCCACATCAATTTCTGCCTTATCAACTAAAGCAACACCTGAAAACTTAGCAGTTGTATCCATTTCAATATATTTAACATCTAAGTTTACAAACCAATCATTATTAAGCGCAATATCAACACCTGCTTGAACGGCTAACCCCCAAGAATCATCCATTTTAACTTTTGAACCAGGAATATCTAAAGGCCCTTTTACTTTTTCGTCAAAGAAATATGTATAGTTCACACCCGCACCAACATAAGGGCGAATATTTGAATTAGGCATAAAGTGATACTGCAATGTTAATGTTGGTGGTAGTGCCTTAGCTTCAATAACTTGACCTAAATCAACACCAGCCGCTGTTCTAGCAGGGTTTACCGTATCAACATCATGCTCAGAATAGCCAAGAATTAATTCAACGCCCCAGTTCGGTGAAAGCATATAAGTAATGTCTAGCTCTGGAACAGTATCATCATCAACTGTTACGCCTTTGCCAACGCTTGACTTTGCCGCTGTTACGAATAAATCACCACTATGATCGTTAGGGTTAACATTAATAACGCGACCACGAACTAACCAGTCACCCGCTTCATAGGCCATTACTGGTGTAGCAATAGCTGATATTCCTGTTGCTGCTAAAAGTGCAATAGCCAATTTTGTTGCTTTCATTTTATTCTCCTGAATAAATCTAAATAATAATCTTAAATGCTGGCAATCATACGGAATTATCTAAGCATTTCCATGATCCACATCAAGTTGTGTGGTAATTATCACCTTTATTGGATTGTTTCCGCAATAATAATAGGGGCATTAGTCGTTTTTTAGCCCTAAACAGTCACTTTTGTCGCATTTTAACCACACATTAGTCTGAGTTTTTCAATATCTTTTATAGAAAGCGCTTTACCTGCGATTAAAATCAAGCCTTCTTCTTGGAATCGCGAAAAAAGCCGACTAACTGTTTCCACTGCCAACCCAAGATGATTGGCAATATCGCCACGCGACATACTAAGTTGAAAGTCCGTGGCTGAAAACCCACGCTCCTGAAAACGTTTAGATAATGACAATAAAAATGTCGCTAGCTTTTCATCTGCTGTTTTTTTACCTAATAACAACATTAAGTTTTTATCACCCGCTAGCTCTTTACTTAGCCGCGTTAGCATTTGTATTTGTAGCTGCGGCATTTCTTTGCCGATTTCTTCTAAATTATTAAAGGGCAGCTCGCAGACACTACTACTTTCTAATGCTTTTGCATTTGATTGATAGTTTTGCTGGTGAATAGCATCAAGCGCAATAAACTCGCCTGGAAAATAAAATCCGGTAACCTGATCCCGCCCATCTTTGGCAGAAATAGTGGTTTTAAATGAGCCCGAACGCACTACAAATAAGGACCTAAAGGGCTGATCAGATGTAAATAAGGTATGTCCTCGTTTATGATTCTGGCTACGCTCAATAATATTATCTAATCTTACGAGATCGTTATTATTCAAGCCTAAAGGTAAGCACAAACTATAGAGAGAGCATGCATGACAAGCAACATTACGATCGCGCTCAATCTTGGCAAGGTTGTTAAATAAAGGGGTTATATTGGTTGCTTGTGTCATAATCTACATCATACCCCTTCAAACCTGACTCTGAAACAGTTATTATGCTGTTTTATTCTGGCATTTTTGGAAACGTCATGACTTCTCGTACAGCTACGGTCGCACGCAACACCCTTGAAACTCAAATTGAGGTAACGCTAAATCTAGATGGCAGCGGCCAATTTAAAGCAGAAACAGGCGTGCCTTTTCTCGACCATATGATGGAACAAATTGCCCGTCATGGCTTGTTTGATCTTGATATTAAAGCCAAAGGCGATTTACATATAGATGCACATCACACGGTTGAAGATACTGGTATCACTATTGGGCAGGCGCTTAAAAAAGCACTGGGCGATAAAAAAGGTATCATCCGCTATGGTCATGCATATATTCCGCTAGATGAGGCTTTATCCCGCGTTGTGTTAGATTTATCTGGTCGCCCTGGAATCGAATTTGATGTCAGTTTCACGCGCGATAAAATTGGTGAATTTGATGTTGATTTGTTTTATGAATTTTTTCAGGGTCTTGTTAATCACGCCGGAATGACCTTGCATATTGATTCTATAAAGGGCCGCAATGCACATCATATTGCGGAAACAATTTTTAAAGCCTTTGGTCGCGCATTGCGCATGGCAGTAACGCTTGACCCTCGCGCATTAGAACAATTACCCTCAACTAAAGGTTCGCTTTAAATAATAAGCTTAAACTATGCAACATATAGCAGTCATTGATTATGGCATGGGCAATTTGCGCTCTGTCTCAAAAGCACTAGAAACCGTTTCAAAGGGTATTGCTGTTGAAGTAACCGCCGATCCTGAACGTATTTTAAGCGCCAGTCACGTTGTTTTCCCTGGTCAAGGTGCGATCCGCGCTTGTCTTGCCGAAGTTCAGCGCCTTGGTTTAACAGAAGTAATCCACCAAGTTGCGGCTGAAAAACCTTTTTTAGGTATTTGTATCGGCATGCAGTTATTAATGACACACAGTGATGAAAATGGCGGAGTAGACGGCTTAAACCTCTTTCAGGGTAATGTACATCATTTTGATGTGGATGCAGCGCCGCATTTAAAAGTACCTCACATGGGTTGGAACCAAGTTCATCAAACAATTTCACATCCATTATGGAAAAACATTGAACCAAGTAGTCGCTTTTATTTTGTGCACAGTTATTATGTTGATCCTGATAATAAAAAAGTGATTGCGGCTACGACCGAATATCCAAATGAATTTACCTCTGCACTTTATAGAGACAATATTTTTGCAGTGCAATTTCATCCAGAAAAAAGCCACCATGCCGGCCTACAATTATTAAAAAACTTTGTGAACTGGAATGGCCAACTATGAAATATAAATACCTTAATAATGGAGCGCTATTATGTTGTTGATCCCTGCCATTGATCTAAAAGAAGGTCATTGTGTCCGTTTGCGTCAGGGGCGCATGGATGACAACACCGTTTTTTCAGAAGATCCGCTTGCTGTAGCCCGAAAATGGGTTGAAGCCGGTGCAAAACGTCTGCATATGGTTGATCTTGATGGCGCATTTGCTGGTAAACCGGTTAATGCCGGCATTATTCATAATATTTGCAAAGAATTCCCTGATCTTGACGTACAAATCGGCGGCGGTATTCGTGATGAAGACACCATTCAAACCTATTTAGATGCGGGTGTACGCTACGTTATCATTGGTACAAAAGCGGTTAATGCCCCACATTTTGTTGGTGATGTCTGTGCCGAATTCCCCGGTCACATCATTGTTGGTTTAGATGCCAAAGATGGCAAAGTCGCCATTGATGGCTGGTCAAAATTATCACACCACGATGTAACGGATATCGCCAAACACTTTGAACAAGATGGTGTAGAAGCAATTATTTATACTGACATCAGCCGTGACGGTATGATGCAAGGTGTTAACTTAGAATCAACACGCGATCTAGCGCGGGCTATTAATATTCCGGTTATCGCCTCTGGCGGCGTCACCGATAACAATGATATTAAGGCCCTATGCCATTATGAAAGCGAGGGTGTGATGGGTGCCATTGTTGGCCGTGCAATTTATGAAGGCACAATTGATTTGGCTGAAGGGCAAGCGCTTGCTGATCGTCTTAATCCGCCACAGGATTATAGCTAAATGGGTTTAGCCAAACGTATTATTCCTTGTCTCGATGTTGATAATGGTCGCGTTGTCAAAGGCGTACAGTTCGTTGATATTCGTGATGCAGGCGATCCCGTTGAAGTCGCTAAACGCTATAACGAACAAGGCGCAGATGAAATTACCTTTTTAGATATTCGGGCAACACATGACAACCGCGACACCATGGAGCATGTTGTTGAGGCTGTCGCCAGTCAGGTTTTTATCCCGCTCACCGTCGGTGGTGGCATCCGCACTGTTGAAGATGTGCGCCGCATGCTAAATGCAGGTGCTGATAAGGTGGGCATCAACTCAGCCGCTGTCAGCAACCCTGAATTTGTTCGCGAGGCTACTGAAAAGTTTGGATCACAGTGTATTGTAGTAGCGATAGATGCTAAACGTGTTTCTGAAGAAGGCGAGCCTTCTCGTTGGGAGATCTTCACCCACGGTGGTCGCAAACCTACCGGGCTTGATGCTGTGGAATGGGCGAAAAAAATGGTTGATTTTGGTGCAGGTGAATTATTACTGACCAGCATGGATAAAGACGGCACCAAGTCCGGCTTTGATCTAGAACTCACGCGCGCGGTAAGTGATGCCGTTGCCGTGCCAGTAATCGCGTCGGGCGGTGTGGGTAAATTACAAGACTTAACTGATGGCGTAAAAATAGGGCGTGCAGATGCGGTCTTAGCTGCCAGCATTTTCCATTTTGGTGAACACACCGTTGAAGAAGCCAAACAACAAATGGCAAGCCAAGGCATTGAGGTTCGCTTATAATGGACTGGTTAGATCAAGTTAAATGGGATGGCAACGGTCTTGCGCCTGTTATTACACAAGAATCTAAAACGAAGCAAGTACTCACTTTAGCATGGATGAATAGAGAAGCCTTACGCCTCAGCGTAGAATCCGGACATGCTGTTTATTGGTCGCGTTCACGCCAGAAAATCTGGCACAAAGGTGAGCAATCTGGCAATCAACAGCTGATAAAATCCATTCGTCTAGACTGTGATAGTGATGCAATTTTGATAGAAGTCGAACAAAAGGGTGGCATTGCCTGTCATACTGGAAGGCATCATTGTTTTTATCAACAGCTAGATCTTTCAATGGGGTCAGACTCGATTGATTTACAAGCGGCGGCGGCGCTGCGGAAAGCGAGCAAGGATAAATCAATCGAGTCTGACCCCATTGAAAAGAAGTGGCGCATTGTTGAAGCTATAATTAAAGATCCTAAAGAGATATACAAATGAGTGACGTATTGAACCGACTTGCAGAAATTCTTGAAGAACGAAAACAAGCCTCCCCTGACAGTTCATATGTTGCCAGCCTTTATCATGGTGGCACTGATAAAATATTAAAAAAATTAGGCGAAGAAGCAACCGAAACAATAATTGCAGGCAAAGGTGGCAATCGTGACGAAATTATTTATGAGACCGCAGATTTATGGTTTCATAGTTTAGTCTTGCTAGCGCATAACAATATTGAACCACAAATCATCCTTGATGAACTTGATCGTCGCTTTGGCTTGTCTGGGCTAGAAGAAAAAGCAAACCGGAGCAAATAATGTCTGACTGCCTCTTTTGTAAAATTATTGCGGGTGACATTCCATCGTCGAAAGTCTATGAAGACGAGCAAATCTTCGTTTTTAAAGATATTAACCCAAAAGCGGCTGTTCACTTGTTAGTTATTCCCAAGGTTCATATTCAAAGTCTCGACCACCTTAATGAAGAACATCAATCTTTAATTGCCTATATGATGTTAAGGTTACCTGAGTTAGCGCGTTCACAAGGCTTAGAAGATGGCTTTCGCACCATTATCAATACCGGCCCCGGTGGTGGCCAAGAAGTCGGACATTTACACATACATATTTTGGGCGGCAAAGGCCTGCCCGGATTTAATTAAAAAACCTGAAGCTATACCAGCACGTCATTCCGGCACAATTTTAACCGGAATCTAGCTTTGAATTATTAGGAGAAAGTTATGGGATTCGGTGGAATAAGCATCTGGCAATTATTAATTGTCTTAGCCATTATTATTTTATTATTTGGCACAAAAAAATTACGCTCACTAGGCGGTGATGTTGGCAGTGCCATTAAAAACTTTAAACAATCTATGCGCGAGGGTGAGATTGATGGCAACTCTGACGATGATGACGTCATCAATCGCAGCGTAGAAAATGAAAAAGATAAACATTCAAGTTAAGCTATTTTCATTGAAAAATATGACAAGCTTAAATTTATTTAATCATGCTCTTATAATTCAGCGTCATCCTCGAGATCTTTTATCGAGGATCTCTAGGCTCTCGTTAACTAGCTACGGGAGTAACGAAATATTATTTAGGCATTCGGGAATACTATAAACCATGTTTGATATCGGTTTCTGGGAGCTGTTCTTAATTGCCGTCGTGGCCCTAGTTGTGGTCGGGCCCGAACGCCTGCCTAAACTAGTACGTGTAACCGGCTTGTGGATTGGCCGCGCCAATTCTTCGATACAATCTATTCGAAATGAAATATCTCAAGAATTGCGTGCTGAGGAACTCAAACAAGCTTTGAATAAAACAGTTGATTTGGATGGGCTTACAACGGGAGAAAATTCGATAGCATCTCCATCATTAAAAGAAAGTTCTACAGAAGACACACTCAAAAAACCCGTCGAGTCTGACCCCATTGAAAAGAACAATGACGACCGATAATCAGCAACCCTTAATTTCACACCTGATCGAGCTCCGTGATCGCCTGTTGCGAGGGCTTTTAGCCGTCGCTATTATTGCCGCGTGTTTACTACCATTTTCAAATGACTTATATCACTTTCTAGCAGAGCCACTTTTGCGCCACTTACCCGAATCAAGCACCATGATCGCAACTGAAGTGGCCTCGCCATTTTTAATTCCTTTTAAACTCACCCTAAGTATCTCCGTTTTATTAGCCATTCCTGTTTTGCTTTATCAGCTCTGGGCTTTTATCGCCCCCGGTTTGTATGACAACGAACGAAAATTAGTTTTTCCACTATTATTTGCCAGCACATTATTGTTCTTTTTAGGGATTGTTTTTGCTTATTTTGTGGTATTCCCACTCGTGTTCGGCTTCTTCACCCAAGCCGCACCTGAAGGCGTGGCTATTATGACGGATATAAGTAGCTATTTAGATTTTGTGTTAAAGCTATTTTTTGCTTTTGGCTTGGCATTTGAAGTGCCCATTGCGACGCTTTTATTAATCTGGACGGGCGTATCAACAGTTGAAAGCTTGGCTGAGAAGCGGCCTTACATCATCGTAGGCGCATTTGTATTGGGCATGTTACTCACACCCCCTGATATCATTTCACAAACGTTGTTAGCACTGCCGGTTTGGCTGCTATTTGAATTGGGATTATTTAGTGCACGGTTTTTGCCTGATAGGGCTTCCGTAAATTAATATTGCAGAAAACGGGTAGTAAAAGATCTTCGTCATTCCGGTAATTTTTTTAGCCGGAATGACAGAATAATTTTCAAGCAGATTGAGTAGTAAAAATAGGTGTGGGAGCGGCTTCAGCCGCGAAAAGATGCAAGAAACCATTTTGTTGGTTTTTGGCTGTTCGCGGCTGAAGCCGCTCCAACACAATAAGCTTTTAGTTCATTAGGCGCCGTAACGAAGTCGCGTACCATTATTCAATGATAACAATAGCTCTTCAGCGCGAAGTTCAGCGGGGAAATAGGTGCCCGAAATTTTGGCGCCATGGATACTAGTGCCATTGAAATTTGCACAAACAGTAAAATCAACGCCGCGCAAGTCTGCTTGCCTAAAATAACTATTAGAAAAGTCTAAACCTTTAGCATTTATACCCTGCAAATTAATATGACGAAAATCACAGGATGTTAAATCAGCCGTTTCACCAGCAGCGATACGCTGATTAAACTCATCCATTTTACCTTCTCGCAACAAGCGATAAAGAGGGTCATCTGAAATAATCGGTGCTGTCATGTATCAATCAATCCTTTAGTTAAACAGTTATATCGACTGAGCGACTAAAATGATTCGCTTCAAAAGCTGTCGATGCGCTATCAGAGACATGATCAACAACTTCAGCACTCTTTACGCTTGTCGATGGTTGCTCACGCATCACCTCAGTATTATGCGTTTCAAGTCCCTGAGAAATAGTAACCCGCCCTTCCAATAACCTTTCCCGACTTAAAGGGTTAGTCAATGTGGGCTGCCCGCTTAACGGTGCAATTCCTGGAATTTCCATAATGATATTTCTCGTAATAATGAAATCAACCAAGCAGTGAAGAAGAATATCCCCACTGCTTAATTTTTAATTTTACTCCAACTGCCTCCAGCTTTGACGGCCCTTACTTGAAAGACCATTTAAGGGACCTGTTCCATCTGGTATCGTCCCGGTTACAGTACAGGTTCCAGTCCCCACCATCGTACATGTCGGTGGCGGCCCTGGTATAACCGTACAAGATCCCGTTCCTCCGCTAACGACACATGTTGCCGTCCCTGCCGTTGAGGGCCCTGCCATAACTAGGCCACCAGAACTATGATCTGAAATAGATACCATTCCGCCTCCTGGTTTATATAATATTAGCGGAACACTTGGAATACCTGCTGTCGATTTTACCCCACTAATCGCCGTATCTGCAGTCCCATCATTGTCAATATCAGCAAAATCAGCCGTAGAAAATAAACCGTCACCATTAATATCAAACGGCGATGCCGCAAAGCGAGAGCCTGTTGCCGCAATTAATGCCATCGTGTAACCACTGCCCCCGCCATCACATGGATCTGATGCCGGTAATAGAGTGGAGAAAATAATGGCTCCATCAATAATGACCATTTTCGAAATAATGCGTTCCCCATGATTAGGTGGCGGTGTACCAGCAGCACTAGTATCAACTAAATCCATTCTCCAACCTTTTTGATTAACCTGACCTTCCCAGCCAACATCACCCACATTATGGCCTGCATTTAACCAATTCACCGGTCCATTTGCAGATGTCACTCGTACTTCTATGCCCGAAGCAGATATATCAGACTCTATAATTTGTTCAAGTAAATCTCCCCTAGTAACACCAGCAACACCGTAATCCCAAATACCATACATTGATTGCGTTGTTTGGCCCGTATCACTGTTATCTGTCGAGCCTACATACTTACCTGTACCAAAGTTTAAGAGATAACCTGCAAGCGGCCCATAAGGATGACGACTCAGCGCAATTGGAGCCGTTATAGCTTGTACTCCACCCGAACCATCTGATGCCGTAAACAACGGTGTTTTAGCCGCTGCAGTATTCGATACCGCAAGTGTGTCATAACTAAACTTCCAGTTCGCTTCATTTGCATCGCTGATATCTATCGTCCAAACGTTACCTAATAAATCACCAGCATATACCCGATCAGCAATCATATCGCCATTCGTGTCTGCAAGTGTTGGCGTTGACAACCCATTTGAATTAGTACTATTACCTATTCCCATTTCAAATTTCTTAATAATGGATCCATCTTCAATATCAACAATATAAAGCACAGCAGTATGGTTAGCACTATTATATCCGTTACCAAATACTGCTCCCCAATCACCATTATTTAATTTGACAATACTAGGGCGACTAAAACTGTAACCCATATCAACATCGTTGGCTGTAGTAAACTCCCATAATGCTTTATTGCCAGCAATTGTCGTTTCTGAAGCGCCACCAGGAACCGTTGTTATATCTAAAGCATAAATGCCTTTGCCACCCGCCCGAAGGCCACCAACCAGTACGGTATGCCACGCACCTGAAAAGAACACATCCCCGCTCACTGGCGTATCATCCACATAATAGCGATGGACAAAGTCTTGGCCAGGACTTGGTTTATGGCTTAACGCATTCAAGTCTGGCAATAAAACGCTTGGAATATAAGCATACTTTTCAGCGCCCGTTGTGGCATCAAAAGCGTGCATCATTCCATCGTTTGCACCTACATATATCATAGGTGTTCGACCACTGTTCGCCGATCTGAAGGTACTATAATTAACCGCTTCCCATGAATCAGGATAGAGTTGATTAGGTTCAGCGACATATAATGGCTCACTATGAACAATATCGCCTAGTTTCTTACCTGCTCGGTCTCTAAACTGAGCATCGCTTTGGCCACGTATATAATCTAACTGAGCTTGACCAAAGGCTACATTTTCTAGCACATTTGGTACCCAGCGTTTTCTAAGCAAAAGCTGCTGACTAGGGCTCAATGCAGCCCAGCTAAACGAGGCGCCTGCGCCACTAGCATCTAAAGTAAAGATTTTCCGAGCCCCTGGAGCTGCTATCTGGTTTTCAGCTGTCCATATTGGCGTCGAATTAATTAAACCAGAAGCCGTCAAACTATAAGCCTTAACCTCGCCTGACCACTCATCACTTTTGAAAAGCGTTTGATACACCCGCGTTGTGCCCGTTAACACGCTCGCATTCGCTGTTAATGCACTTGCTGAACCTGATGCTGCTAGTGCAGTAAGGATGGCCGCTTTTAATTGTAAAATTAATTCGTCCGGGTTATCAGCTTTATAATATCTGCCTCGGCTATTATATGCAGCATGCCATAAATCATCGATTTTAAAGGCCGCATTTGAATTGGGTTTTGGATCGCCTCCCCATGTTGAAGTTTCGGTCAACACAGAGGCACCTGATGCATCAGGGTTGCCAGGCCAGCCATCTTCAGCCGGGGCCGTTGACGGATCAGGATCATCCACTAGTGAACCTGAAACACCAAAGCCAATGCCTATCGTTGTTAAATGTTGCTGGTTATTGGTATCAAAGGCATCATCTGTTGGCACTTCATTAGGTAAAAGAGGGCGAAGATCTTCATCATAATACTTTTTCGCCACATCGGCTAAGGTGCCGTTATAAGCCGCGCCAAAGGCATCACCATCTTCATTCGTCACCCCGATTGGATCGCTTCCATTCCAATAACCGTCAGTTAACATAATGGCATAGTTTTTCTGACAACTTTCAATAATCGGGCTAATAGAGTGATTGTTTACACCTGCGCCCAAATTAGGGCCACGACCAGCAAAGTATTCACCTGCACGCTCTAATGCACGACGTAAAGGCGTTCCTGTAGCAGGCCAAACATAGCTATATAGTGCGCTTCGAATATTATCATTATGTGTGTTTCTATCAGCATCACCATTACCAGACCCATTACCATCGAATACATCTCTGAATAAAGAGGAAATATTATCACTGTTATGCTTTTTGGTACCCATTAAGCCATAGTTTACATCAGGGATTTCTGCCATCAATAAGCCTATTGCACCTTTAGCAACAAATGAACGTTTGCGGCTATATTGATACCAGTTGGCCGCATTTTCTTTAACCTGAGCAAGCGTTCGACAGTTACCCGGGTTAGCTGAGTCTTCGCCTAATAATTTCAAACATAAGGCGCTAGAAGAATACGTTGCGTAATTTGCCGGAGTATATGTCGTTGTGCTTAACACCCGCGTATCTGACATTGCTACTCTCATCGCCGCATAACCAGCAGGTCCTGACCAATAATTGTGTGAGCCAACCGTATAAACAGGTGGTGTACCGCCTGGGGCTGTTGCACTATATAATGACTCACCTTTTAAGTGTGGTGTACGGCGCACTTTTTGTACAACAATATCCGCATCACGCACTTCAACCCGGTAGTGTGAATCCCATAAATCAACCTCGCCATCACCGGCATTACCACTTGGATCTTTATTTAAATAACTAAAGCAAATATGTTCACCAGCGCTATAAGTTATACCTGTCGCAGGATCCACCACGCCTGCGCCGCCAAAACTGGCAGCAACATCTGCTGCAGTGATGGTATAACCACCCGTTGAACCACAATTAGTATCTCCTAAAATCCATTCTGGTCTAGTGCGTGATGGCAAATGACCCGCATCATCCACCCAGACCTCATAAACAAAGCCAGCCTGAACATTGACTGGAGCGACGCCTGCCGCACCATATTCAACTCTAGGTCGGGCTAGATTTTCCATTAAGGTATAGCCTGCCGTGCCTGGTTGCGGATTACTACGTGCACAATAAAATTTATTGGGACAGCCTAATGGTAACACCTCTGTAATATCTGCCCACACTTCATATTTACTATCCGGGCGATAATACATCACATTGAAATCTGCTGAACGTACACGCCAATCAACGACTAATGGGAAAGGATCATGTTTGCTCATCGCATGTTTTGTACTAGCAGCCCAAGGCGGCATCAACACATCCGAATTAGGGGTGCGGGGTGACCCCACCCAATCCAGTGAGCGGATATACCTAGGAACGATTGCAGGGTTACCTAGCTGTACAAAATCTGTCTTACCTTTATTATAAAAACTTTGTGCAACTTTATTGCTTGGATTATCTATCGGGCTGTTAGGCGATGCCACAGGATAATTGCCCGGCATTGTGCTATTTAATGGTGCACAGGCATTGGTTGCCATCCAATAGTTGGTGTTGCTGGTATTACCACAGGCATGCCAGTCCGCACGAGGATAGGTATTATCCGTTAAATGTTGAATATAACGATAATTAACAACCCTATCGCTCTGAACATCCTTCTCTTGGTAATAGATATCGTTACCTACTCCGTCACCATTAATATCAAAACGGTCTCTACCTGTTGTGGCTGTCGTATAGTTTACTTTGTATTCATAGTGGTAATCACCGGTGTTGCTATTAAGTGGGCCATTTGCTGTTATTACGCCCGTAAGAGGATTAATTACCGGTGCAGGACTATCCCAATCATCATCCCAATCTGAGTGGGTAGTTACACCACCGTATGAATATTTCCCATGATGAAGTACTCTATAATTGTAACTTGTATCCCTTTTCCAGGTGCCGCCATTGCCTTCACATGTCGTCTTAGGTGTTGCATTATTGTAATATTCATTATCAACATCCCATGTGTTGCGCTCCGGGCCTTTATCTTGCCATACTTCTTGTCTATATGCGCCTGCACCACCTGTGTTTTGTGCGTTTGGATTGTTGCTTGTTGCTTTCCATTGATAAGGACTGCTACTCGGGCCAAAATCACCCGAATGTGCATAAGCTTGCTTTGAACCTGTTAAAAAGGTAAAAACCTTATCTAGACTGGGTAACCAATCACCGGCATCTGGCAACGATGGCCCGCCACTTGGCATTTGACAATAGCCTTTAGGATACTCCCAAAAATACCAATGTTGTAATACTAAAGCCCAATCATCATTAGCCACGACCGGTGCAATCAATGTTTTTTCATTATCATCTCGATCATTATCATTGTTCAGATATAGCTCGTTATAGCAAATACCATCTGCATTTCTGTCATTACAATAACCGGTATAAGAGCGCCATGTAGCATCTGTAATTTTACCCGTAGGCGTGTCTGACCAGCCCAGCCAACCGCCTTGTGCCCAATAGCGCATAACATCATGGTCATAATTTTGCGCGCGCCAGTGCGGCACGGCGAGAATATCAAAATCCATTGAACCGGAATCATCTAGTATAAACATAATGTTCGGCGTGGCTGAATGATCTATAAATAAAGGGCTTTGGGCTATATCGATAGCAATAACACTATTTGAAAACACCATTGCCGTGACCAGAAAAACACTGGCTTTCAATTGGTGAAGTTGTTGTTTTAGCGATAAAAATTTATTTTTTAAAACTAATCTAGTCATAATGTTTACACCTTGCGCCTAACTACACGCATTAAATTTATATGTTGATTGTAATGTTACTGCACTATTTATATCTGGCCCATAACCTCTGGCAGTCACACGATAATAGCAATTTCGAGGAGGGCTTGTTCCCAGCACAGCAGGTGGTTCAGCACGCACAAACTCAATAAAATAATGCGCTGCTCGCGTTATTCCCGCATCAGCAGTGCCGACATAATTACAGGCAAGAGCATTCCATCGTGCCTGATCTGTAAAGTCTTCTGAATTTAAGGCTATTTCACATGCTCCCAAGCCAACAGATTGGCTTAAGGCAGACAATATTGATGTAGATTGAGGATCCGCTAAAAGATTGGCTTCTGCTTGGCGCAACGTTGTTTCTGCCAATTGAAAAGCAATATTATCATTGCGACTATTACTTGCCATACGTTCTTCCATTATTGTTGAGCGCATCGCACTCATTCCTAACAATGTGATTAAAACCAACATAATTAAAGCGACAGCCAGCACCACACCCTGTTGCTTATGACGATAATTAATAAAATAACCGTTCTCTTTCACTGTGTTGCCCATTATTCCTCATCCCCAGAGGGTTAGTTATACACTGACTCGTTCACCCATTCAATATTTCTACCTTTATACTAAATTATGATGCCTTGTTTTTCTGTGATTAATCTCACTCTTTACCAACAACCAGCAACTGCCGCTATTTTTGTATCTGTGCTCTCTAATCCCAGCGTGCCACAATAATCTGTCGCTTGTGAATTTTTGGGCGTCGCCGATATTGCAAAGGATGCCGCTGATACAACCGCTGTTAGATCATAATATTTAGCGGCCCCCTCTTGGGGTGATTCATTAAACAGGAAAAGAGGGTCTCCTGACGTAACCAAACCATCTCCTCCGATGTATGAATTGTTTGTCGTATAATAGCGCTCCATAGCCCCCGCCAATTCAACCAAGTCTGCTTGGGCAACGCCGCGGCGTGAATCTCTTAGTGCCCCTTGATAGCTAGGGTATGCAATGGCGGCTAAAATCCCAATGATTACAATAACAATCATTAATTCTATAAGCGTAAAACCTTTATTTTTCTTCATTTTTATGACCTTGGCCTAATTAAGCCGGTTTCGTACAGCAATGGTGGATGTATATATTTTTCTTAGTCTACGATCAGGAATAGCGGCTCCTGACACATCAATGCCATTATAAAAATAGGGTTGAGGATTGGTTGCAACAAAATCATCCTGACTTCTTACTAGCAAACTCACTCTAATGCTTATCACTCGCTCCATATCTAAGCCTGCCGTATTAGAAGGAACATAAAATAGAGCTCCACTAGCTTGACGCTGCCCATACAGAATTTGCATATTTTCAATATCCGGCACCAACTGATCTATAGCAAGACCTCTACTAAGTGTTAAGCCCGGTACACCCACACTATTAGTAATACTATACGTTGTTGCTAGTAAGCCCGCAGCAGAAGACAGGTGATATATTCTAGCGCCTGCTCCGTAAATTGCTCTTAGATTATTATCTCCATTCTTAGGGTTCAACGTCCCACCCGAAGCATGACTTAACGTTCCTCCCGCAGGGTTATTTGATATCTGAAAAATATCACTATTTAAACAGTCTGTAACTAAAACAATATCACCTTCAGAAAATATACCTGCCTCAGCTGGGTTGATTGATAAATTATCTGATTTATTAACAGGGTAAGGGGCTACCAAAGCCACACCTCGGCCCATCCCTCCAAGCGCCCTAAATGAAATACTATCGGAACCATTTATACCTGTATTATCAGCCCCTCCAATAGCACCCGATAAAGATGCGTATAAGGCTGGCTGTCCCGCCAATACTCTAGTCTTAAATTGATATTGGGCATTTGAAGTATCTAAATTATTATAGGCTTGATCTAGTCTTTCTCCGTTTCCACAGACCCCACCATCAAAACCTACTTCACGCAACTCTTCAGTCAAAAAATACATAGCAAAACGGGCGTTTTCTTGCATTCTAGAAAGGTTTTCTTGTGTACGGTTCGTGTTTTTTGTGCTTGTAAATATTTTCACTGCACCTGCTGTTAAAAACAAGCCTATTGTGAGGGCTATCATCAGCTCAATGATAGTGTAACCTCTCTCGCTGCAATTATTATGTGTTCTCATGGTTCAAACCTTATTGTAAACACCGCATCACTCGCGTCAACCACACCACTGCGATCATCATCCCATTCGACAATAATGCTATACACACCTGCCGCAACACTTACATCTCCTTGACCTAGCGGAAGCGAATTGGCAATATCCCTCTCCCATTCAAACACATCATGGCCAGCTTGTTCTGTTGCTGTACACCCGACAATTGGTACAGCAATACAACTAGTGTTCTCAAGCCCTGCGTTTGTGTAGTCATTTAATCCCGCCATATTGTTTCTATCTATATTTGATCGCATTCGATCAGCCATATCATAGGCTAATTGTGCCGCCTTGCCGCGGTGTTCAGCACTTAAATTATCACGTAGCGAGTTTATTTGAAGGCCAGCTAAGCCCAGCAAGCCAATAGCCATAATAACAAGTGTAATTAACACTTCAATTAATGTGAAACCGTTATTCTTTATTTTTTTTAAGAACATGCTGCCGCCGTATCTACCCTTGCTCGCCCTAAACGGTTAACAATAACAGCTCTAGCCGTACTTGCGTCAGAATTTAAACAGAGAAAAAAACTTGCGTTAAAATTAGTTGTTATCATCCCTGAAGGATCATATTCAACTTGAGTGTTAAAATTGTTGGAAGTTAAGGTATAGCCCGCTGGTAAGGCATCATGAGTTTTTAATAACTCTCCAGGATCAACTATATTATTAGTATTAGCATCAATATAAACATCCCAGCCATCCTTCCAATCAAGGTTTATTCCACTCTTACTTTGAACTATTACATCTTCATTTCTTGTCGCAGCTTCACTCCGGGCATAATTTAATGCTGTGAGAAAATCATTAGTGCTTGTTGTCATTCGACTATCCCTAATTAAACCCGTAAAACTAGGAATACCTATCGCTGTTAAAATGGCAGCAATTGCAACGGTTATCATCAACTCTAGCAAGGTAAAGCCTTGTATTTTATTGTTTTTTATCATAATAACTGTTTTTATACCATAAATATAACAAGGATACTACTGTACCAAAGGGTAGATAGAGGCATTATTGATCACTTATCTATAATATTTCCGTGTTACTGCTCACACTTTCTCTATTATTTTTTAATAAATATCTTAAAATAGATCCTTTATAGCTAAAATCCGTGTAGGATTAAGTTTTAATTTAATTCAAGGTAAAACCATGCCATTACAACAAGATCTCGTCGATGAAATTGAAGTTTTACTTCGCTACAATTTGGATACAACTCAAGAAGGGATAAAAGTCCATCATACAGCTCGTGAAGAACTAATTGAGGCAGCTAAACGCTTACATAATAAAGGTTTGGTTGATAGTGAAGATGGTGGTTATCTCACTGATTTGGGTCATGAAGCCGCTGAACATACGCAGGCTGCTTTGCGAATATTAAGCTCGGAATAAGTCTATTCGTGGCTGAAGCCGCTCCTACTATTATTTTTTTTGATAGACGATAAAACTGTAAGGGTATTCGTTTTTATCGTCCGCCGGATGATCCTCACAGCTTATTTTTTGCCATTGCTCTGAATACCATTGCGGAAACCATGTATCACCCTCTAAGTCTGCATGCACTAAGGTTAGATATAATTTATCTGCTTGTGGTAATAGTTGTGTATATAAAGATGCGCCACCCATCACCATTACTTCTTGCGCATCTTTTACCAGTGATAATGCTGCTTCTGTTGAGTGTACAACCGAACACCCCTCGGCTTTATAAGATCTATTTTTTGTAACTATTATGTTTTGTCGACCTGGTAATGCTCGACCTATTGATTCATGGGTATTTCTCCCCATAATCAGTGGCTTACCCATTGTCACTTTTTTAAAATATTGTAGATCGGCAGATAAATGCCAAGGAAGATCATTATCTTTACCAATTAAACCTTGCTGATCTGTTGCAACAATAAGCGCTATTTTCATTTATTTACCCTTAAAATCATTGGCGTTGCTATTTTTCCCCTATCCTTTATTGTCATACGTTTAAAACAGAAGTCTATATAGTAACCATAAAGATCCCCGATAAAAGATCTCGAGGATGACGATACTTATACAATAACATCTGTATAACAACTTTATAAATTGAATAAAAAGCTGTGGATAACTTTAGCTGTGGATAACTTAATGCTTTATCCACAGTATAAAGAGAAAAAATAATCACCTTATCAACATAGATCTTTAGCTTAAGTTTTTGATTTTTAATTTTAAAAACTAGTTACTCACATATCAACAGACAATAAACAACAACAACATAATCTTTTAAAACTATATTTATTATTTATACTTATTCAATGACATCACTTCTTCATATTGCTATTCCGACCCCTTTACGGACTATTTTTGATTATCTCAATATAGATTCTAATATCACTCCTAAAGTTGGAATGCGGGTTTTAGTTTCTTTTAGATCTCGTCAGTTGGTTGGAATAATAGTGGGTATTTCACGATCTACTACTGAAAAGAATAATGCTAAATTAAAAACGATTGAGAAATTTATTGATGATCAAGCCTTAATTCCACAAAACACTTTTGATCTAATTCAGTGGGTGAGTGATTATTATCATCATCCTTTAGGTGAATGTTTTCAGGCAGCCTTACCAAAGAAATTACGCCAACAAGATCCAGCGGTATTAAAAACTGAAACATATTGGAAGTTAGCGTTAAAACAAGATGAAATAAAACTAGGTGAAAAACAACAGCAAATAGTGTCTTATTTAACTAACTATTCAAGCGCTATTTCACAACAACAAATAACAGCTGAATTAGGCTCATGTAAATCATCATTACTTTCATTAGAAAATAAAAATGTAATAACGCAACATCAACAAGTAAAACAAACACTTTTAGCCTGTAATACAAAACCATCTCATCTTTTATCTAAACAACAGCTAAATATCGTTGATACTCTCTGGAAAGATCATCATTCGTTTAAGCCCTATTTATTACATGGCATCACTGGCAGTGGTAAAACAGAAGTTTATATTCAGTTGACCAAAAAAATTATAGAAAAGGGTAAACAAACGATTATTTTAATTCCAGAAATTGGTTTAACGACCCAGTTTGTTCAACGCTTTCGCCAACATTTAGAGGCAAATATTGTGGTGCTTAATTCTGCGATATCAGATAGTGATCGAAAACAAGCATGGCTATTGGCTCGAGATGGTTTAACTGATGTAATTATTGGCACTCGATCAGCTGTTTTTACACCACTAAAGAATATTGGCCTTATTATTATTGATGAAGAACATGATAGTTCTTACAAGCAACAAGACGGCTTACGTTATCATGCCCGAAGTGTTGCTTTAATAAGAGCTCAGAGAGCTGAAATACCTATTCTTTTAGGTAGTGCGACCCCTTCATTAGAAAGTCTCTATAACGTCGAACAAGGACGTTATACACAACTCACATTAACCGAGCGAGCGACCGGTGCACAGTTACCTAAAGTACGAGTCATTGATAGCGAAGGACCTAAAGCTAATAGCGGCCTTTCTAGTATTTTATATAAATCGATTAAAAAGCAAATAGGCGAAGGTAATCAGGTTTTATTATTTATAAATAGACGCGGCTTTGCACCCGTTTTAATGTGTCATGATTGTAATTGGCAGGCGACATGTACCTCGTGTGATGCCAAAATGATTGTGCATCAATCTCGCAATATTTTAATGTGTCATCACTGTGGTTTAATTCATCGTTTAATTCAACACTGTCCTACTTGCAAAACAACAGAATTAAAAACTTATGGTGTGGGTACACAGCAATTAGAACAAACTTTGCAGCAATATTTTCCTGAAACACCTGTTATTAGAATTGATCGTGACTCTACTCAAAAGGTAAATGCATTTGCTGATATTGTGGCGGATATTCAAAAAGGTGGGGCTAAGATTTTGGTCGGCACACAAATGTTAGCTAAAGGGCATGATTTTCATAATGTCACACTTGTAGGCGTATTAGATGCCGATCAAGGTTTGTTTAGTGCTGGTTTTAGGGCTACGGAGACCTTGGCTCAATTAATTACTCAGGTAACAGGTCGAGCGGGTCGTGGTGAAAAATCAGGCGAAGTCTTTATTCAAACCAGTCAGCCACAACATAGATTTTGGAAAGAGTTAATAGGGAAAAATTATAGTTATATTGCCCATAAAATCTTAGAACAACGTAAAGATATGGGGATGCCGCCGGCAGGATCACTCTGTGTTATTAGAGCAGAAGATAGACAACAAACCCTTGCCATGCTGTTTTTAACAGAAGTTTTAGACGTGCTAAACCAAGCCAATCAACAACAAGTAATGATTTTAGGACCAGTACCGGCCATAATGGAAAAGCGGGCAGGTCGATATCGAGCACAACTTTTATTATCATGTGAAAAACGAAAACCCATTCATCAATTATTAGATCACACGATTGATGTTATTTCAAAATTAAAATTAGCTAGAAAAGTTCGTTGGTCAATTGATATTGATCCTGTTGATTTGATGTGAGTATATACCCATGACCATTCAAGTTGCAGTTTTTCCAACGCGTCATTCCGGTAGTCTTTTAGCCGGAATCTGGACATAAGCAAGACTCCCGCTAACCACATGCGAGAGTGACGATGGAGTGATAATCTACACATTGAATGATCAGGAGTATAAAAACTAATTGTAAAGACATTAGTGATAGTATAGTATCACTTCATGAAAACTGAATTAGTAACTACTTTAAAGCGCCAAGCAACCAAAATATTGGCTGAATTACACGATTCTAAAGAGCCTGTGCTTATTACTGAACATGGTCAACCCTCAGCCTATTTGATCGATGTTGATGATTATGAAATGATGCAAAATCGTATGGAAATTTTGGATGGAATAGCGAAAGGGGAAGCGGCTATTCTAGAAGAGCGACTTTATACACAAGCACAAGCAAAACAAAAAATGAGTAAATGGCTCAAGTAATATGGACTGAGCCAGCACTTTCAGATCTTACTGCAATAGCAGAATATATCGCTTTAGATAAACCCAGTGCTGCTGCTAATTTAGTTAAAAAAGTTTTTTCTAACACAGATCGTCTTGAACAATTCCCCGAGTCTGGTCGTAAGCCAACAGAGTTCAAAGAATCACGATATTTAGAAATTATCGTAAAGCCCTGTCGTATTTTTTATAGAATTGACGCTGATCGCGTTTATATTCTCTATGTGATGCGCAGTGAAAGAATGTTGCGAAAATATTTGCTTAATGCAAGAAAAAACAGCTAACAGTCATATTGTAGATCGGTTAAAATAGTTCAATTCCCTTTTCCCGTAGGTTTGCAATCTTGAAAGCTAAACTAATTAATGTGCTGAGTCAGGTGTTATCTGATTTAATTTCACAAGGCATGCTTCCTGAAATGACAGTGCCAGAGATCCAAATTGAGCGCACTAAAGATAAAGCACACGGTGATTTTGCTTGTAATATTGCGATGATGTTGGCGCGTTCTGCCAAAATGAATCCTCGCCAAATTGCGACATCAATAGTTGATGCTTTGCCTGATGTTGATTTTATTACCAAAGTTGATATCGCAGGCCCAGGCTTTATTAATTTCACTCTTTCTGCTGATTCTGCTCAACAAATTGTCAAAGATGTATTGGCGGCTGGCGATGCATTTGGCAAAAGTAAATTAGGCGAAGGCAAGCGTGCTCAAGTTGAATTTGTATCTGCTAACCCAACAGGGCCATTGCATGTAGGTCATGGTCGAGGTGCGGCTTATGGTTCAGTAGTAAGTAGCTTGCTCAATGAAGTTGGTTTTGAAGTTCACCGTGAATATTATGTCAATGATGCCGGTCGGCAGATGGATATTTTGGCGACCAGTGTGTGGCTGCGTTATTTGGCAGCATGTGGTGAACAATTCACTTTTCCCAGTAATGCTTACAAAGGCGATTATGTTTTAGATATTGCCGCGTCATTGAAAGATGAAGTGGGTGATGCATTTTCACGTTCTAGTGCTGATGTATTTGCGGATGTGCCTGATGATGAACCACAAGGCGGCGATAAAGAACAGCATATTGATGGTTTAATTGTTAATGCCAAGGCTTTATTAGGTGATGAACACTATCGTAAAGTATTTGATTTAGGTTTAAATTCAATTATTGCCGGTATTAAATCTGATCTAGCGGACTTTGGTACCGATTATGATGAGTGGTTTTCTGAACGTTCATTAATGGAATCTGGCGATGTTGACAAGGCGATTGAGCAGTTAAAATCATCGAATGTGCTCTATGAAAAAGAAGGGGCTTGGTGGTTTAAATCTACCGATTATGGTGATGAGAAAGATCGAGTTGTGGTACGTGATAACGGCCAAACAACCTATTTTGCATCCGATATTGCCTATCATTTAAATAAATATAATCGCGGCTTTGATACCGTAATTGATGTCTGGGGAAGCGATCACCATGGTTATATTCCTCGTGTTAGAGCGTCACTGACGGCGATGGGGCAAGATGAAGCACGTTTAAAAGTATTGCTGGTGCAATTTGCTGTGTTGTATCGCGGTGATGAAAAAATTGCCATGTCGACTCGCAGTGGTCAATTTGTCACCTTAAATGAATTACGCAAAGAAATTGGTAAAGATGCGGCGCGTTTCTTTTATGTGATGCGCGGCGCCGATCAGCATATGGATTTTGATCTTGAGTTAGCTAAATCACAAAGCAATGATAACCCTGTTTATTATGTGCAATATGCCCATGCACGTGTTTGCAGTGTATTTAGGCAGTTAGAAGAGCGTGGTTTGGTTTGGGATAAAACCGTGGGGGAGCAAAACCTAAATCGTTTAATAGAAGATCATGAGCTAGCATTATTCACCGCTTTGTCACGTTATTCCGAAATTATTGAAACGGCAGCATTAAATTATACGCCCCATATTTTGGCGCATTATTTGATGGACTTAGCCCGCGATTTTCATACGTATTATAATGCACATCACTTTATTGTTGATGATATTGAGTTAAGCCAAGCACGTTTAACCTTGATAACGGCAATAAAACAAGTCATTGAAAATGGTTTAACGGTGATGGGTGTTTCGGCGCCGGAGAGTATGTAATGGCGGCAAGAAAAAATTCACGTAATAATGCAAAAGAAAAATCATTGCCATGGGGGCCGATGTTACTGAGCTTTGCTGTCGGTGCTTTTGTAATGTTTCTTTTTCATTTAAAAGAGAATGTGCCAGCAGAGCAGCCTAGAGAAGAAGTTGTCGTAACAGAGCAAAAGATAAAACAACAAGTTGAGCCCACGTTTGATTTTTATACGGTATTACCAGAAATGGAAGTTGTGGTGAACACACCTAAACAACCGATGACGACGAGTTCGCCACCTAAAAAAGCATCAGAATCATTGCCAGAAGAAAAAGTGAGTTATTTGATTCAGGTGGGATCTTTTAGAAATGCATCAGATGCAGATGGTTTTAAAGCAAAATTAGCACTTTTAGGTATTGAATCTAAAATTTATAAGGTAACGATCGATAATAAAGACACATGGCATCGCGTTCAAATAGGGCCTATAAATGGCCGAAAAAAAGCGGATGCATTGCAGGTGCAGTTAAAACAAAATGAGATTAAATCGCTATTAATGCGTGCTAAGCGTGGATAGTATATACCCGTGACCATTCAATCTGTAGAACTCAGCAAGAGAAGAAGCCATACTATTCTAGGCATAAAGTCGCAGAATTAGTCATTCTCGGCAACTGCTCCTGCATTGCTCTATTTACCTACAACCGTGTAGGCATAATTTAAGACTTTATAACGACGAAGAGTGTGGCTTCTTCTCTTGCCCTGTGGGAGATTAGCACAAACGCCAGTGCCGCGTTGCAATGCTTGACAAGGACGAGTCATTGCCTTCACATTGCGCCTTGCTCTGACGCTTGTGCTAAACTCTGAAATCTACAGATTGAATGGTCACGGGTATATAACGATTGGAGTATGCTCAAACTATACAAATAATAAGGTTGAGTGTTTATGTCTGGCATTACAGAAAAAACGTATTCAGAATCAGAAGTTGCTGAAAAATTAACGGCAGAACTACCTCATTGGTATTTCGAAAATGGCTGGATCCGCCGTAAATATAAAACCAGCGGCTGGAAAGGCACGTTGATGGTGGTGAATACGGTTGGCCATTTAGCTGAAGCGGCATGGCATCATCCTGATATTTCAGCCTCTTATGCTTTTGTGATTGTGAAGTTAACTACACATAGTGCAAAAGGCATTACTGATAAAGATTTTGAGTTAGCAAAAAAGATAGAAGCGGTTGTGCAATGGCAGCCCGCCGAAGAAGAAGGTAGTCCTTTTGAAGGGACACCCTCTGATCCACGATTTAAATATATGAAGTACGATTAAGGATATTAATATGACAGAAAAAATCGGAGATGGTATTTGGCAAGAAGTGCCAAGTCCATTTTGTGGTATTGCCTCTGACGATCTCAGTATTAAGGTTGATGGAAATACTGTTACAGTGATTGAAAATAGTGACTTTGTGACCAAAAAAGGTTTTGAAACGCCGATTACTGAAATGTCTCCAAGGGTCAACGGTAAAGATGTTTCACTGGCTGAAGCTGTAACGCATATTGCTAACGTGCTACGTCAAAGCAATCAGACTGTTATCGGCGGCATGGCCACGGATTTAAATGGTGCACGTAGTGCGATGGCCTTAGCTGATAAAAGCCGAGCAACCATTGATAATATGGATTCAGTAGCCAATTTTAGAAATACCTTAGTGTTGCAAGATACGGGCTGGATGTTAACCACATTAACCGAAGTTAGAAATCGAGTTGATTTATTGCTGGTAGTCGGCAGTGATATTGAAGCTGAATTCCCCCGCTTTTTTGAACGAATGGTGTGGAATGATGAAAGCATGTTTGACCAAGAAATTGAATCACGGCAAGTGGTTTATCTAGGTAAAGCACCATCAGGCGATGCTTCAACTTCGCCAAAAGGTAAAAAAGCCCAAGTCTTAGCTTGTGATGATGCTGATTTACCCGAAGTGGTGTCGATTTTACGTGCGTTAGTTAATGGTAAAGGTATACAAGCCGAGCAAGTGGGCGGTATTGCAGTAAGTGACTTGGCAATATTGGCCGAACAGCTAAAACAGGCTAAATATTCTGTGGTGACATGGGCGGCAGGCGATTTAGATTTTGATCATGCTGAAGCGACGGTGCAAACAGTGTGTGAAATGATTAAAGAGTTGAATGATGATACTCGTTCAAGCGGTTTGCCTTTGGGTGGCAAAGACGGTGGCATAACTGCCAATCAAGTTTCAGCATGGCAGTCTGGTTTTCCAATGCGCACCAATTTTAATCAAGCTTATCCTGATTATGACCCTTATCTTTGTGATAGCGATCGCATGTTAGAAAATGACGAAGTGGATGTTTTGGTGTGGGTTTCAAGTTTTGATGTTGATCGTGCGCCACCAAAATCAAATGCAACAACGATTGTGTTAGGGCGCTCAGGTATGAGCTTTGAGCAAGAGCCAGAAGTCTTTATTCCTGTAGGTACACCGGGAATTGATCATGCTGGTCGAGCCTTTAGATGTGATGGCGTGGTTTCCGTGCCATTGCGAAAATTACGAGACAGTGGGTTGCCGAGTACATTCGACATACTTACCGCTGTTGAAGCTGAACTGTAGGGAGCTACCAAAATAATGTTAACAAAACTAACAGGCGGTAGAGTTTATGATCCAGCCAATAGTATCAATAATGAAGTTAAAGACATTTATATCCGTGACGGACGCATCATTGCCAAGCCCGGTAATGATCGTATAGATAAAGAGATTGATATCCGTGGCAAAGTGGTGATGGCGGGTGCAATTGATATGCACACCCATATTGGTGGTGGTAAGGTAAATATTGCTCGCACCATGTTGCCAGAAGATCATGCCGCTGATGTGGTAGCCCGAACTGAGTTAATGCGAAGTGGTTGTGGTCATGCTGCACCTAGCACTCTGACAGCGGGTTATCGTTATGCTGAAATGGGATATACCGCCGGGTTTGAGCCGGCGATATTACCGATCAATGCTCGCCAAGCACATATGGAAATGGGTGATACGCCGATCATTGATAAAGGTGGTTATGTTATGTTGGGTAGTGATGATTTTCTACTACGCATGATGGCATCAAATGGTGACCAAGAAGCCATTAATAACTATGTAGCTTGGACAATGACGCATAGTCATGCCATTGGTGTGAAGGTAGTGAATCCGGGGGGTATTAACGCCTTTAAATTTAACCAGCGTAAATTAGATTTAGATGAAAAAAATCAATATTATGGTGTGACACCGCGTGATATTTTATTGCGTTTAGCGACTGCGGTTAAAGAGTTAGGCGTACCGCATCCCTTGCATGTTCATGGTTGTAACTTGGGTGTGGCTGGAAACTTAGAAATGACCATTGATACGATGGAAGGTATCAACGGTTTGCCAATGCATATGACCCATATTCAGTTCCATAGTTATGGTACCGAAGGTGACTTTAAGTTCTCATCGGGTTCTGCACAGATTGCTGAAACCATTAATAAACACAAAAATATCACCGCCGATGTCGGGCAAATATTATTTGGTCAAACCGTGACCGCTTCGGGCGATAATATGCGTCAGCATGCGGCGCATCCACATGCTAGCCCGAATAAATGGGTCTGTATGGATATTGAGTGTGATGCCGGTTGTGGTGTATTGCCATTCAAATATAAAGATCAAAGCTATGTTAACGCATTGCAGTGGATGATTGGTTTAGAAACCTTCTTGATGGTGGATGATCCTTGGCGCGTATTCTTAACAACGGATCACCCGAATGGCGCACCGTTTACTAGTTATCCACATTTGATTCGATTGTTAATGGATAAAACATTCCGTAACGATATCTTATCGACCTTACATCCAGAAGCTCAAAAAGCCAGTCATTTGGCATCACTAGATCGTGAATATACTTTATATGAAATTGCCATTATGACCCGTGCGGGTGCGGCTAAATTAGTCGGTCTTGCTGATCGTGGTCATTTAAGTGTTGGTGGTGCGGCAGATATTACTGTGTACACAGACAATGAAGATCGTGAAAAAATGTTCAGCAAACCAGATTATGTATTTAAAGACGGCACCATGGTGGTGAAAGATGGCGAGATTGTCGAAGTCACATGGGGTACAACGCATGTGGTTAAACCTGAATATGACAACAGCATTGAAAAATCATTGAAACCGTATTTCGATAAATATCACACTCAAAAAATGGGTAACTTTAAAATCAGCGATGATGAAATTGTGGACGATGGACGTGGTAGCTTAACGATTCAGCCGCTACATGCAGGAGGCAAAATATGATTATCAATGGCGTAACAATTGATGAAACCTTTGCAGAAGCCTTTCCGATGAAAGGCACACGCTTAATCATCACCGCACTTAATGCTAAATGGGCAATGATTTCAGCACAAACCTTTACCGGCTTTGCAACGTCGGTCATTGCTTGTGGTTGTGAAGCAGGCATTGAAAGAGAATTAGAACCTAGTGAAACACCAGATGGTCGTCCAGGAGTATCTATTTTGATCTTTGCGATGGGTGGAAAAGGCTTAGCGAAACAAGTTGAAACTCGTGCCGGACAGTGTGTACTTACTTCGCCTACATCAGCTTTGTTTTCGGGGTTGGATAGCGACACTGAAATAGCATTAGGTCAAAACCTTCGGTTTTTTGGAGACGGTTTTCAAATTTCAAAGATGATTGATGGCAAACGCTATTGGCGTATTCCTGTAATGGATGGCGAGTTCTTAACGCAAGAAAAAACAGGCGTGCAAGCCTCGGTTGGTGGTGGTAACTTTTTAGTACTAGCTGAAGCTCAAGCACAAGCCTTGGCTGCTTGTGAAGCAGCGATTGTTGAAATGAAAAAATGCCCGAATGTGATTATGCCCTTCCCGGGTGGTGTTGTAAGATCAGGCTCTAAAGTCGGCTCCAAATTTAAAGCCTTAAATGCCTCAACTAATGATGCCTTTTGTCCGACCTTAAAAGGGCAAACAAAGAGTGATCTTTCGCCCGAAGTTGAATCAGTAATGGAAATCGTTATTGATGGATTAACAAAAGAAGATATTGATGTGGCAATGCGAGCAGGTATACAAGCGGTGTGTGATTTAGGCGCAGAGAATGGTATTCGCCGAATTAGTGCTGGGAACTATGGCGGTAAACTTGGTCCCTTCCACTTTCATTTACAGGAGATAATGGCATGAGCGCATTAACCCTGACACTAAAAGAATCTTTGCAACAACGCGTTGATTGTTCAGTGCTTACGCCAGATCATCTAGAAGATAAATCACCTGCTGAGATAGCTGCGATTGAGCTACCATCAGGTAATCGCACTGTTCGAGCAGACAGTGTATTTGATATTAAAGGTGATAATGCCAAACATATTGTATTTGAAAACAGCAGTGATAAATTAGACTTTATCGGCAATCAAATGAGTCATGGCACCATTGAAATAAAAGGTGATGCCGGTGCTTATTTAGGTGCCATGATGACCAATGGTTTTATCCTGATGACAGGAAACACAGGCATTTATACAGCATGCGAAATGAAAGGCGGTCAGATTAAAATTAATGGAAACGCGGGTGATTTTGTTGGTGGAGCACGCGTAGGCCAGAAAAATGGTATGACAGGCGGAACGGTAATCGTGACCGGTAATACCGGTGATCGCACCGGCGATCATATGCGTCGTGGCTATATTCTTATCGAGGGTAATGCTGGCGATTATTGTGGTTCTAGAATGATATCTGGAACAATTGCCGTGTTAGGTAGCGTTGGCGCTCATCTTGGTTATGGAATGAAGCGCGGAACCTTATTATTATTGAAAGAAGCTCAGATCCCAGCAAACTTTAATGATTGTGGAACACACACCTTGGCATTTTTGCCCTTGATGTTGGCTTCATTCAACAATTTAGATACCAAATTTGCCAAGTTAGAACTATTTTCACGCGTGCAACGTTACGCGGGAGATTTAGGCGGCATTGGTATGGGTGAGATTCTAGTTAAAAATTAATGCAAGAACCGCACTTTAGAGGGGTTAGCTAAGCGCTTAAATCTAAAAAAACAGCCCAATAAAAGCAAGAGGTGAAGCCAGATGAAAAGAATTGTTATTTTTGCTGATGGCACATGGAATTCGCCGAACAAAGGCCTTGCGACCAACGTATTGCAGATGGCACGTGGCATTAAACCAATGGCCGGAGATGTTGAGCAAGTTGCTTTTTATGATTGGGGTGTCGGCACTGATAGAAAGAAGATTGCAGGCGGAATAACGGGCGCGGGTATTGATAAGAATATTTTAGATTGTTATCGTTTTATTGTTCATAACTATCAAAGAGGTGACAAACTTTTCTTTTTTGGTTTTAGCCGAGGCGCCTATACGGTTCGCTCTTTAGCGGGTTTTATCCGAAACTGTGGTTTGTTAAAAAGACAGTTTGCCGGTCAAATTCCTGCCGCTTACAAGCTGTATAGAAAGCGAGCAAAAGCCACAGGGCCTAATGCGATGCTAGCACAGCAGTTTCGAAAAGATTTTGCGGTAGCAGATATTACACCAATTGAATTTATTGGCGTATGGGACACCGTAGGAGCTTTGGGTATACCGGTTCCATTTTGGGGAACATTGGGCGAACGTGAGTTCTTATTTCATGACACTGAGCCAAGCAAAATTATTGAGCATGCTCGCCATGCCATGGCTATAGATGAAAATCGTATAGATTTTGAGCCTACAATGTGGAGTGACAAGCCCGGCTCAGATCTTAAACAAGTTTGGTTTTCAGGCGCGCATTCAGATATCGGTGGTGGATATAAAGAAGCCGGTTTAAGTCATATTGCAAACCAATGGATCAGTCGTGAAGCAAGCAAATTTGGCTTGCAATTCGAAACACATTTTTTAAGCACATTACAGCCCGATCCAGAAGATAAGCAACATAATGAACGAACCGGTATTTATCGTGCACGTAAAGAGCTGGTGCGAGAAATAACAGGGGCTGTGCATGTGTCTGTTAAAGCGAGATGGGATTTGGATGTGGATAACTATCGCAAGAAAAGCAAGCCACTGACAAGCTTGCTTGAAGCGGTAAACAATGATTGGGCACTTATTCCACAGGAAAGTTAATTTTACGCTTAGCGGCTTGTCTTAATATGTAATAACGTATAAAGTCCATAGTTCTTAAATTAACAGATAAAAGGAAGAATTATGTCTATTGCAAGAGTTACAGAAGTGATTGCCCGTTCAACAAAAAGCTTTGATGATGCCATTCAAGATGGTGTAGAGCGTGCAACACAAACATTAGAAAATGTCACATCAGTTTGGATCCAAGACCAAACGCTAGATATTAAAGACAATAAAATTGTAGGATATAAAGTTGCCATGAAAGTGACCTTTGTCCTTAAATAAAAGCGGAGCAAAGTAATGGATTTATTAAAGATGGTGTTGGCTGCAACCAAGGGCGATGCCTTAGGAAATTTGGCCAAACAAAACAATATTTCAACCAGTCAAGCTAGTGATGTCTTGTCACAACTATTGCCGGAGTTAGCGAATAAGCTACAAGGTAACGCACAGCAAAGCAATGGTTTGGAGTCATTATTAGGTGCACTAGGTAAGGGCAATCATCAGCGATATGTTGATGATCCAAATACGCTTGCAGAGCCTGAATCGATATTAGATGGCAATAAAATATTAGGCCATCTTTTAGGTAGCAAAGATGCCAGCCGGCAGGTGGCTTCACAAGTGGCTAGCTCAACGGGTGTTGGCTCTAGCATCATTAAAAAATTATTGCCGATGGCGGCGACAATGTTGATGGGCGCTATGAGTAAAGGTGCACAATCAAATGGTATGCTAGATATGTTAGCAGGTGCCGTTTCAGGCGGCGGTAGCAGTTCAGGCGGCATGTTGGGTTCTGTTCTAGGCTCATTGATGGGAGGAAGCAGTAGCAAGCCTGATACCGGAGATTTAGTTGGAAGCCTATTAAAAGGCTTTTTAAAATAATAGGAGAGAAAGATGGGTTTATTTGATTTTGTAAAAGATTTAGGTAAAAAATTGTTTTCTTCAGAGGCAGAAGCTGCGGAGAAAATTGAACAAAGCATTAGCGCAGAAAATCCAGGTGTTGATGATCTAGCCGTGAGTTTTGATGATGGTATTGTTAGTTTAAGCGGGAAAGCAGCAACGCCGGAAGCTATGGAAAAAGCAGTTTTAATGGCAGGTAATGTTCAAGGCGTAACTGAAGTAAAAATTGAAGGCTTAGATGCGCCAGAAGTAACTGTAGAAGTAGAGTATTACACTATCGTCAGTGGTGATAGTTTATCTAAGATTGCTAAGAATTTTTACGGCAATGCCATGGATTACCCCAAGCTATTTGAGGCTAATAAGGAGGTGATCAAAGATCCTGATTTGATTTACCCAGGCCAAAAAATTAGAGTGCCACCTAAAACATGGTAGCTCGTTGAGAAAATGATAAAAGAAAGGCGCTTACCGAAAGATAAGCGCCTTTTTATTTAAGCTGAAACGGGGCAAGGTTATTTAGGCTTTCTTTAAAAATTTAGTCAATAAAACAATACGGGTACCATTTACCTTGCCCTCAATATGCTCCGGATTGTCTGTTAAAGAAATGTTCTTTACCATTGTGCCGCGTTTGGCAGTAAAGTTGGCTCCTTTCACATCAAGATCTTTAATAAGAGTAACGCTATCACCGGCATTGAGTGTAGCGCCATTACTATCTTTAGATTGAGAAGTATTTTCATCGCTATCGGATGGCTGGCCGGCTTCAGCCCACTGTTGAACTTCTGGTTCGAGATAGAGCATATCTAATAAATCCTGCGCCCAAGACTCGTTATCTAATTGTTTTAACTGTCGCCAAGCCATGACCTGCACAGCAGGCACCGGTGTCCACATAGAATCATTTAAGCAGCGCCAGTGATTTGAGTCAGTGCTATCTGGATTATTGATTTGACCAAGGCAAGTATCACAAACAAGTACGCTGTTATCCTCTGTCGCTGTTGAAACAGGCGGGATTTCATAGACAGATAGCTTGGAGCTTGAGCCACATAATTCACATGCTGAGCTACTGCGCTGAAGAAGTGATTGTTCGAGACTCATAGTTTTTAAACCTTGTTGTTTGATTCCGGTCAATTATTATCGCATAACAAGCATATTATTGAACAAATTAAGTAGGTATACTGGAGTTATTTTGAAATCGGAGAACAAAATGAAAAGTTTGCTATTTACTCTTGCTCATGTCGCTGTAGGGATCTTTGTCCTTTGGGCGATATGGCCAGCACTGCAAGGCAGTAATGATGGTTATATGACAAAAACAGAAGGTGTCGTTATTGCTGAGGTGGATTCTGCCCCAGCTATTCAGCCTGTTGTTGAGCCTGCTCCTAAAGAAGAGCTTGTGACAAAAACTGAGCCGGCACCTACACCAGAAGTAGTAGAGCCTGAATCAAAACCTGAAGCGATCGAACCCGTAACAGAGCCTTTAGCTACTACAGTTTCTGATCCAACAGCTAGCAGCTCTGAGGAAGGCGCGCTCTACAGTGTTGTTGATGGTAATAAGTTAGATGCTGACAGTTATGCCGGGTTCAAGCTGTTTCGTAACTGGTGTTCGCGTTGCCATGCCAAATATGGTTTAGGAAAAGATGATGGCGGCATTGGTGCCAATTTAATTGAAAGTCTAAAAGTTATTGATAAAGACACCTTTTTCAGCACGGTAGAAAACGGTAAGTCAGGCCAGATTGGCAGTATGCCAGCATGGAAAAGCAATGCTAAAGTTATGGCGGGTCGCGGTCAGCTATACGCATATTTGATGGCACGTTCTGATGGTAAGATTGGTAACGTCAAACCTAAAAAGCAGAAATAAATTTAAGCGAAACAAAAGATAAAGGCCTTGCGAGATTGAATTCTGGCAAGGCCTTTTTTATTCAAGAAGAGAGTAATGACAGAAAAAACCTATATCAAAGGAAAAGACAGTGATCTAGAGACTAGTATTGCAACGATGGAAGGAAAATTGAAATCATTTGGTTTTGATATCGAGCAGGCTTCTTGGCTGAACCCTGTTAGTAATGTGTATTCTGTTCATATCCGCGATAAAAGCTGCCCTCTCATGTTTACAAACGGCAAAGGCAGTACCGAGAAGTCTTGTCTTGCAAGCGCCTTGGGCGAATATTTTGAGCGGCTGAGTTGTAATTATTTTTTTGCTGACTTTTATCTTGGCGAGCAGCACAGTCAACATGAATTTGTGCATTATCCAGATGAGCGCTGGTTTAATGGTTCAGGCGATACAATGCCAGATGGATTGATGGATCAATCCTTATGGGACTACTTTGATCCTGAAAAGGAGTTAAGTCCGGATAAATTATTTGATATAAACTCAGGAATCGGTGAACGAGGTATTTGTGCTGCACCCTATCAACGCCTGCGTGATGGAAAAACACTTTATATACCAATTAATATTATTGCTAATATTTTTGTAAGCAATGGAATGTCGGCAGGTAATACGCGTAACGAGGCACGGGTTCAATCGCTTTCAGAAATTTTTGAACGCTATGTTAAAAATAAAATTATAGCCGAAGGCTTATGTTTGCCAGAAGTGCCAAAAGACGTATTAGCTCGTTATCCTGATATTCAAAAGTCAATCCAAGAGTTGGAAGATCACGGTTATATTCTTAAGGTTGCTGATGCCTCGTTGGGCGGACAGTATCCAGTAATGAGCGTGACATTAATTAATCCTAAAGACGGTTCTGTATTTGCATCTTTTGGAGCACACCCAAGTTTTGAGGTGGCATTAGAGCGCACGGTGACAGAGTTGCTTCAGGGTCGGAATTTAGACCAATTAGATGTGTTTCACCCTCCAATATTTGATCAAGATGAAGTGGCTTCTCCTCAAAATTTAGAGATGCACTTTATTGATTCCAGTGGCTTTATTTCTAATGATTTTTTCCGAAGCACTACGGATTATGCATTTTATGACTGGGATCATGATGCAGAAACCAAAGATGAGTTTAATTATTTAAGCGCTAAAATTGATGATATGGGTTTCGATATTTATATTGCTGATTATGAGCACTTAGATGTCTATGCCTGCCGAATTTTAGTGCCGGGCATGTCTGATATTTATCCTGTGGATGAACTGGTCTGGGAAAATAATAATGAAGGCGCCTTGTTCCGCGAAGACTTTTTAACGTTAAAACAAGGTGATAACGAGCGTTGGCAAGCTATTTTAGAACGACTGGATGATGGCGCATATAATGACCAAGCTTTGGCGGCCGCTTTTATTGGTTTGGCCCCTGATCCTAATACACTATGGTCAACGGTCAGATTAGGTGAGATTAAAGCAATGTTGTATCTCGCCTTGCAGGATGAGCAAGCGATTGAATGGCTTGATTGGTGTTTGGCGCTGGAGCAAGGTTCTGATGAAAGGGTTCGATATTACCGCTGTTTAAAAGCATTGTTAGAAATAAAATGGCATCCGCAACGGCAATATGAAGACTACCAACAAGGTTTAGAATATTTGTATGGAGCTCGGAATGTCACCGATGGCCTAGCGATTGTGGAAGGCGATAAGATTTTTCATGATTTACATTGCCCGGGATTAGGTTTAGAAGGTTTTGAGCGACACATAAAGTTGCTTGAAGGATATCAAAAATTACAAAATGCAAAGCAAAATAACTGGAAATAATCAGCTCTTTTAGTGTGGTTATTTCAAGATCCATTATTATTATGAAAATAACGCTAACACCTTTGCAAAATATGCTGTATTCTTGCCGCTTCTTTGAGTTTCCGGTTTAGCAATAAGCTTGCTCAAAGAGGTGTGGAGCGGTAGTTCAGCTGGTTAGAATGCTGGCCTGTCACGCCGGAGGTCGCGGGTTCGAATCCCGTCCGCTCCGCCAATTTTAACTCAATTTACTTTGCTAGTTTCCCCCAGTCAATATCAGAACCTGTATCAGGTTCAAGCTCTTTGATTAATGAGGCTAAATGAACAACGCGCGCATCATCAGGATGCATTTGTCTGGCTTTGGCAAAATAACGTTTAGCACGATCAAGATAGCCAATATCCCAACCAATATTTTGCATAAAGAGCATTATCGATTGTGCCGCCATTAAGTTAATGGTGAAATTTTTCGGCAGATGTTTCGCTAAAGCTTGGAAGTGACGAATAGCAACCTCAGCTTCACCCTCTTCAAAGGCTTTTGTTGCCATTTCATAAATAACTTTCAGCGAGGGATGCGATGCTATTTCATCTAAGCCCGCCTTATCTATTTGACGCTCTCGGCTAAAGAATGATGATAGATTGTTGAGTGAAGCTATGACACCACCAGAGCTGTCAGGTAGCGGAGGGGGAGATGCTAGCGTTGCTTTTTTGCCTGTCTTATTACGCATAATAAATGCGTATAAAGGCGGAACGATTAACAAGGTTAAAATGGTGGCAAAACCTAAACCCCAAACGATTGCCGTGGCTAACGGCCCCCACATCAGTGATTTTCCACCCAAGCCCGAAGCTAAAGAAAATAGGCCGGCCATCGTGGTGACGGTAGTGATTAAAATTGGCATTACACGGCGTTGTGATGCCTTGACAATGGCGTGAGCCAGCGACATGCCTTTGGCAAGGTTTCGGTTGGCCGTAGAGACCAAAACAATTGCATCATTAGCGACAATTCCGGCAAGTGCAATTACCCCATATAGTGTATATAAGCTTAGAGGATTATTGCTTACAATTAGACCGATAATAACGCCAGTAAAGGCCATAGGAACGGTTGCAAGGATAAGTAAAGGCTGGGTATAACTCTTGAATTGTGTGCCAAGGATCATATAAATTAAACCTATACCGAACAAAAACAGTACGGCCATGCCATTTAGGCTTTCCTTTATATCATCCATTTCACCTGAAAAATCTAATGTGACATCAGGATATTTATCAGCAATTTCTTGCCATTTATCGGCAATTTGGTCGTTTGCAGAAATACTGTTATTAAGTTCAGAATCAAGATTGGCTTCTAGTGTGATGGTGCGTCTAAAGTTTCTATGATGTATGGTGCCTTCTGCATAGGCTGACGAATAAGTGACGAGCTGCTCTAAAGCAATTTCGCTACCGTCCGCTAGGCCTACAGGGTGACTTAAAAATGATTTTATATCTTGTAACGGATGAGGTTCTGCCCGCACGCGGACGTTCCATTTTTCACCTTCAAACCGCATATTGGCAACAATGGAGCCATCAACATAAAGGCGTAAAATTTCTGCAATATCAGCAGGGTTAAGTTGAGCCCGAGTAATGGCATCAGGATCGAGCTTAAGCGTGAGCTGTGCACCTGAGCTGGCATCATCGCTGTGAACATCTTGGATGCCGGGAATTGTTGCCATGATATCTTCTAATGCCGCCGTAGCAAGGCGTAATTGGTCTATTTTATCACCGCGCACTTTGACACTGATGGGGCTCTCACTTGGCGGCCCAGTGTTGCGACGCAAGAAGGATAGATCTGTTGGTCCGGGCACATCTTGAATGGCAAGTCGAACCTGTTCAATTAATTCATCAACAGACATTAAACCTGCGGTTCTAGCAGGTAGGCTAAACATGATTTGTCCCATGCTATCGCCGAATAGAGGTTCCGTTTCGGTGAGCAAGACTCCTGCCGTTGTTGTGATAGAGCGAAGCTCTTTGGCATCAACTGAATGACGAATCTTCAGGTCAAGATTTTTCAGTGTTTCATCAGTACTACTCAGGGAGCTACCGGCGGGCATATAGACATTAAGGTAAAACAAGCGAATAGGATCGTTAGCAAAAAAGTCAACTCGAACCACATTAGTTGTTACGGCAAACACGGCTAATAAGCTTAATAAGCCCCCAATAGAGATACTTGTTTTAGGAAATCGCATCACAGGAACGAGTACATTTACATAGCGGTGACGAATCCAGTTTGTTACACGGTTACGCATGCGTTGTATAAAGGTGATTTTTGCAGGATCCGTATTTGAGAAAATAATATGTGAAGGAAGCAACCAAAAGGCCTCAATCAAGCTTACCACTAGGGCAACAGAAACGACAATGGGCACTACTCGCATAAATTGTCCCAAAATACCGGGCAATAGAATAAGCGGTAAAAATGCGGCAATGGTAGTAAGCGATGACACCATAACCGGAACCCACATTTCATTGACGGTGCTCATTGCGGCTTCTGTGCTCGACATGCCTTTTCTGAGATTGACGTACATAGACTCAACCACCACCACAGCATCATCAACCAACATTCCTAAAACAATGACGACACCCAGCAAGACCATAATGTTTAAAGTCTCGCCCATGGCAGATAAAATCCAAAATGATCCCATCAGTGAAAAGATCAGTCCCATACCTGTAAAGAGAGCAATTTTCCAACCCAAAAACAACCCTGTTACCAGCATAACCAGAAGAAGCCCAATGACGGCATTTGTTTCCATCATGCCGATAGCGGTACGTGTTGCTACTGTTTGATCGTCAACAATATCAAGCTGGATCCCTTGACCATTTAAAGTGTAATTACGTTCATAGACATAGGCTTGCAGGTTTTCCAGCAACGCAAGACTGTTGGCATTGCCTCGCTTAAATACAGAGATCATCGAGGCTGGGCGCCCGTCATACGAAACTAGCTGTTCGGGCTTTTCTTGGCCGCGAATAATGGTTGCAACACTTCGAAGAGGAAGCTCTCCTTCGACTGTTAAAATGGGTAGTTCAGCAAGATAGCTAGGGTCATTGCTTGTGCCGCTGAGTCTCACCCGCCACTGCTGTTCACCGAGTTGAATGCTACCTGCGGTAAGATCTCTAAAGTAGGCATTTACAGTGCTAGACAAAACAGTAGGTGATACACCTAAGCCAATTAAACTTTCGGGACTGAAATGTACCTGTAATTCAGGATCTTCTGTACCCCACGTGTCAGCACGATCAACACCTTTTATGCGCGCAATATCTTTTGCAATATTGCGAGATGTTTTGCGCAACAGCTCATCATTTTCGATGCCCGAAACAGTGATAACGGCGGTTGGGTAGGTGTTTGAGCTAGACAGCTCAGTAACGAGTGGCTGTTTTGCATCAGGAGGAAGATTGTCAACGGCAGATTGAATGCCTCGGCGCATTTCTTCGACACGCTGACGAAATAAACTCGGCTCCATATCAGCAAAGCGCACAGTAATAAATGAAAATGAAACACGGCTACTACTTGATACCCTGTTTACATCAGGTATTTTTTCAATCTCATCTTCGATAGGGTTGGTAATTTGATTTTCAACATCTTCAGCTGTTGCACCCGGCCAAGAAGTACTAATAACGACCCAGTTAAAATTCACATCGGGATCTTGTTCGCGGGGCATCGAGGTGTAGCTAATCCAGCCTGCGATAACAACAAGCAAGAAAGTAAGGTTAACTAGAACCGTATTAGTGAGAAGTTTGCGATACATACTTTATAGCCAAATGAAATCAACATCATTCCGGTGGGCTTTAAGCCAGAATCCGGGTACAAGCAAGACCACCGCTAACCATTTACGGGAGTGACGGTAGGGTGAAAACCTGAAAATAGTCATTTTATGTATCACGGCCTTCTACCTACGGGTTAACTATTTTTATAGCTTGGCCATCAACAAGGCCATAACGCCCTGTTGTTATAACCTCAGTGTTTTCAGGCAAATCAATGGGCGCAGGCAATCCATTGCCCATCGTATCGAGCACATGAAAATAAGCAGAACCATTTTTATTAATAAAAATGCCTAGCTGTTTATTTCGTTCAACCAAATAATCAGCAGGAATATGAACCTGATCGCTTTCCCATCTCAAACGACCCGCAGAGCCTGTAGCTGCGACATCGTTGCTAAAATTAAGGCGAGCTTCATAACTACGAATTCGACTATCGACTAAAGGCACAACAGTGCGGTTAGTGACGGAATAGGTTTTACCTGATGTAATAAAAGAAATGGTGCCGGCTATTTTTAGACTATCTACGTCTTGCTGTTGAATTTTAGCGCTCACTTCTAAGTTGTTAAGATCTAGTAAGCGAACCAAAACAGAACCGGGACGGATATAATCGCCGACACTCGCTTCGCGAGCGACCACAACGGCATCAAAGGGGGCGGTGACAATGCATTTGGTGATGCGACGTTTTGCTTCTTTTAAATCTGCTGAAAGCACACCAATTTCAGAAGCAAGTGCACCTGCTTCTGAGCTGCGCATATTGAGCTGATCAGAAGAAATTGCTCGGCTGTTCCGAAGTCTTTCGGCATCACTAAGCCGTTGTTTTGCGTACTTGCTACGTGCATAGCCAGAATTAAGCGCCGAACTGGCACGTTGTTTGGCTATTTCATACGCTTCGCAATCAATTTTAGCAAGTACATCATCTTTTTTTACTTCGTCACCGGTTTGAACCAAGAGCTCAAGAATTTCACCTGAGATTTCGGCACTAATCATACTGTTGTTGAGGCTGACAACGGTTGCCGGTGCTTCACGGGAAGGGAAAAACAGAATTTGATCTAATGTTGTACTCGAGACTGGCGTAGCCAGCTCAGCTGGTGTTTCGTCATCATTTGCAACAACAACATTTAAAAATACTATAGCTGTAAACAGGAATAACCATCGTCCTTGAGTCATTATATATTTTCCATAGTTCATAGGTGTAATCACTGGTTCAGGTTTAAATAATTATTTATTAGCGATGAAGAGTTAAACAGATTGTAGCGTAAATAGACAATCTAAAAACAAGAGATAGCACACATTCTTTCAAATCAAGGCGTTATATGCTTGCCTTTCAAAAGTTTAGCGGCTATAGTTTTTCACTAATCAACGATAGATGTAAGTGGTTACACCACACATGCGATATATTTATGGAGAATAACAACATGTTTAAACGCACCATTATTAGTCTGGCTTGTTGTCAGATACTTTCAGCGCCAGCAATTGTTTTTGCTGAAGATTCCGACACCACAGGAGCCGACTCACTAAGTTTAGGTGAAATGGTTGTAACAACACGTAAGCGCGAAGAAACATTACAAGAAGTCCCCATTGCAATCACCGCCTTTTCATCACAGCTTATTGAAGATGCTGACCTGCAAAGCATTGAAGATATTGCAATGATGACTCCAGGGTTTACTTTTACCCAACTGTTTGGCAATGTAGGTAATCCTGTTATTCGCGGAATGAGCACCACAATTGGTGAACCTAATGTAGGCTTTTTTATTGATGGCGTTTATCAAGAATCACGTGGTGCAATGGATGCCATGTTTGGTGATGAACTTGAGCGTATTGAGGTGGCAAAAGGCCCGCAATCAGCATTGTATGGACGCAACACCTTTTCCGGCGCGATTAATTATGTCACTAAAAAACCGGGTAATGACGGTGAAGGAATCTTGGAGGCGACACTGGGCAATAAGGGCCGCAAAGATGTCCGCGTATCATATAGTGGTGCAATAACAGAAGATACCTTGTTTTACCGGGTGGGAGCCATGCACTCAGGATTCGATGGTTTTTATACCAATAATAAGACCGGTGGGGATTTGGACGACAAGCAAAGCAATATTTATTCTATGAGTTTGCTGGCTATACCAACTGATGATTTGGAAATGACGTTCAGGATTAATGTTGAAAATACCAATGATGGTGATGATGCGGTACAGTTTCTTGATAATAATGCATTTGGGCCTTTACCGATTACACACCCATTGCTTTTAGGTCTGGCTGGGCTTGGCCACCCATTACAGCAACAGATTTTTACTGGTGATGCGGCGTTGATTAATGATTTTGCTGTAACATCTGGTCATACTGAGCGCGATAATGTTAATTCCTCATTTAGACTGGATTGGGATCTTGATACGGTGACGCTTACTTCTATTACTGGTTACAACAATTTGAAGCTGGATGAGGCTAGAGATACCGATTATAGTGCTGCTGATGTGCAATACAGCACCACAAAAACCGATCAGGATGAGTTTAGTCAGGAGTTTCGCTTAACCTCAATCGATCAACCCATTCGCTGGATGGCGGGACTGTATTTTTATGATATGGATAAAAAACAGAAAATCAATCATATTGGTGGCACCTTGCCAGAACCTTTTGCTACAATTGCGCTAGGAGGCTTTCCTTTTCCAGCCTTAAGCAGCAGTTCCATTTCTGATGAAAATACACGTAACTGGGCAGGCTTTGGTTCGCTTGGCTTTGATTTAACGGATCAATTGGCACTGACCTTGTCAGGTCGTTACTCCTATGAGCGTAAACAGGCCAAAGTGATTGCAGGTGCAAACAGTTTTAATGAAAGTCGTTCGTTTAATAATTTCACCCCTAAAATTGCTCTAGATTATCAAATCAGTGATGATGCTATGGTTTATGCTAGCGTGGCGAAAGCAGTTAAAGCTGGCGGGTTTAATACGCCTATCTCCGCAGCGGGTACAGAAGCGCCGAAACCGAGCGAGCGAGCTTATGACGAAGAAAGAAGCATGAATTATGAAATCGGTGTAAAAAGTGCTTGGCTGGATAATCGGGTTACTACCAATCTGGCTGTTTTTTATATCAAGTGGAAAGATCAAATTGTTCGTGCCTTGGGCGGGGCTACAGGCAGGGCAATACTTAATCAAAATGCAGGTGAATCGTCATCACGAGGCTTTGAGTTTGAAGTTGCAGCTAAACCGGCCAAAAACTGGGATCTATCAGCGGGGCTGGCGTATACCGATGCACGCTATGATAAATATACCTTTCCTGCATTGGCCTTGTTTGGTTTAAATCCAAAATTAGATGGTAATGATATGCAGTTTGTTTCCAAATGGACAGCAAATGCTTCTACTCAATATGTGCAACCTTCAGTGCTTGATAATTTTGATTGGAAAACACGATTAGACATAATGTATCAATCGGAACAGGCAGTTCATGCTGTTGATAAAATAGGTGTTTTACCCGATAGAACAATTGTAAATTTACGTTCAGGCTTGGAGAGTGACACCTATAAAGTCACTTTCTGGGTAAACAATTTATTTGATAATGATGAAAGCATTGGTGGTGTTCCTGTACCTAACCCTGCCAACCCTGCAGTGGGTTTTCAGGGTTTAATTCAAGCACCAATAGAGCGCACATATGGGATAACAGCTAGCGTTAAGTTTTAATTAACACTGTAAATTTTAAAACGAAGCCATTTACACTATTCTGTGTAAATGGCTTTGCTTTTATACCCATGTTGCTTAACTAAATTAAGTAAAGCGCGTCTAAATAGAGCCATGTTGTTGGTGCCATCTTCTCTAAATGCCATGTCTAAGATCCAGTGTTGACTGTTCTCTATTGACCAGTGATTGCGGATCACTTCTGCCAATCTCGTGATGTCATCCGTTGAAGAGGCCATATAAATAGGCTGTTTCTTGTGCTGTTTTTCCTTTTGTTTCACGACAACGTGTGACTTCGATAACAGCATGACTATCAGTCCATTAACCATTCTGTAATAGGCAATAGGCTATAATGGCGTTGTGTTAAACGACCATGATCCCGCCCTGTATGAGCAACACTGATAATAGTTTTTATGATTTTTTCGGCTGACGGCATGAGCTTTGAATATTTTTTGGTCTTAAAGCAAAGATGACTAAAAAGGAAGGTTTCGGCTAAAAAGCATGTTGGAACAAGCGGGGTGTTAAATGGAAGATTCCAAATTTAAGGTAAACACGTCATCCTCGAGATCTTTTATCGGGGAGCTAGTTCGTTTTCAATGTGGATTCCGGCTTAAAAGCCACCGAAATGAAGTAACCGAAGGGTAAATGACTAGATAGAGCTTAGCTCCGTTCGTCCTGAGCTTGTCGAAGGATGAGGGATGGTTCGACTGGCTCACCACGAACGGAAAGCAAGATTGTCATTCACCATGGATGGATAAATTAACAAAGAGAACATTATGGATTTAGATGAATTTTATAATCGTGCATTTAGCCGCAACCGTGGCTTAATAAGCGAAGAAGAGCAACAAAAGCTCAAACACACACGAGTGGCTATTCCGGGTATGGGCGGCATGGGTGGAACGCATGCTGCTACATTGGCTAGAACGGGAATTGGCAAATTTACCGTGGCAGACTTTGATGAGTTTGATGTGCACAATATCAATCGCCAATTTGGAGCAATGGCAAGCACAGTTGGCAAGTTAAAAGCTTCAGTAATGGCTGAGAAAGTTAAAGACATTAATCCCGGTGCGGATGTTCGCGTATTTGATGTGGCGATTGGTGCAGAAAATGTGGATGAATTTTTAGCTGATGTTGATATGGTGATTGATGCCTTAGATGTGTTTGCAATGGATGCGCGTAGGTTAATATATCGTCGCGCAAAAGAGCTGGGTATCCCCGTTTTATTCACTGCGCCAATAGGGTTTAGTGCAGCCGCCTTTTTCTTTGCACCTGATGGAATGGATTGCGATACTTTTTTTGGTTTTAATGATGGTATGTCAAATAATGAACTGGTATTGCATTTTTTGGCGGGTATTGGCGGAGTAGGGCCACATTTGAAATATATGGATGTCACAAAAATAGACCCAACAACAGGCGGCGCGCCTTCAGTGGGTATGGCTTGTAATATTGGAGCAGGCATGGTGGCGACAGAGGTTATTAATTGGGTGTTGAAGCGTCGTCCGGTTAAAGCTATTCCACATTTTCAACAATTTGATCCCTATGCCCGCCATTATAAAAATCATTATCGTTGGTTGGGTGCACGCAATCCGATTCAGCGGTTACGAATGAAGGTGTTACGCAAGATGGTACCGGCATTAAGTGATTAGCCTGGCAGTCTTTATACGTCATCCTCGAGATCTTTTATCGGGGATCTAGTTTGTTGGCAATGTAGATTCCGGCTAAAACATGCCGAAACGAAGTAACCGAAGGATCAATGACGGATGAATAAAATTAGTAGAAGGTAACTATGGATTTAGATGGTTTTTACAATCGTGCATTTAGCCGTAACCGTGGCTTAATTAGTGAAGAAGAGCAGCAAATATTAAAAAATACCCGTATAGCAATACCAGGTATGGGCGGTATGGGCGGTGTACATGCTGCGGCTTTAGCACGAACAGGTATAGGAAAATTCACTATTGCTGATTTTGATGATTTTGATGTGCATAATATCAACCGTCAACATGGTGCAATGTCCAGCACAGTAGGCAAGGACAAAGCCTTGGTAATGGAAGAGATGATCAAAGATATTAGTCCACAAGCTGATATTAAGGTTATCAATAAAGCCATAGGCCATGATAATATCGATGAGTTTTTAGCTGATGTCGATGTAATGATCGATGCGCTCGAGGTCTTTGCAATGGATGCTCGGAGGCTTATTTTTAAACGTGCTCGTGAGCTTGGAATTCCAGTTGTTTCAATTGGCCCCATTGGTTTTAGTACCGTGTTATTTGTTTTTTCACCAACCGGCATGGATTACGATACTTTTTTTGGCCTTGAAAACGGTATGAGTCAGAATGAATTGATCTTGCGGTTTATGGTAGGTATAGCAGGACAAGGACCTCATCTAAAGTATATGGATGTAAAGGGCATAAATCCTGGCACAGGTGCAGCCCCTTCTCTTGGCTTGGCTTGTCAGATTGGCTCGGGTATCGCCGCAACAGAGGTGATGAGCTTGGTGCTTAATAAACGCAAGCCTAAATTTGTTCCTTGGTTTGCTCAATATGATACTTATTCTCAAACATACAAACAACGCTATCGCTGGTGGGGGGCTAAAAACCCACTACAAAGATTACGGATGAAGATGTTAAAGCTAATGATCCCTGCATTGGCTAATTAAGGACTAAAGGCTGAAAGATGTTACAAAAATTATTATTAACTTGGTTTTTATCAAAATTAAAATTACCGCGCGATGTGCATCGATATGCTTTTGCCAAATTCTCATCTCGTGTATTGTTAAAAACAGCAGACACGACACTGACTTATGGCGAATTAGAAGATAGATCATATCGACTTGTGGCAGCGTGGCTGGCACTGGGTTTGGAAAAAGGTGATATCGTTTTTGCACAGGTACAGGCAGAGAAAGAATTATTTGAAATCCGTACAGCAGCACTTGAGTTAGGTATTATTTTAACTACGTTTCACAAGGCACACCCTGTTGAATTTATTATTTATGCTGCTGGTGAAGCCCCTCCTAAATTATTTATTGTTGACCCTTCTTATGGTGTTGGCAGTGCGGAAGCGGTGCATACAGCAATTACCGATCTTCCCATTTGGAAAACAGGTGCCGGCAACAACTACGAACAAGAGCTTGCAAGGCATCAGCCAGTTCTTGCAAAGACGGAAATTACCCCTGAAGATTCGATGGCTTTAGGGTTTACATCAGGTACAACAGGCGTGCCAAAAGGTTTAATATCGAGCCATGGCTCTGCTATAACTAGTTTAAAAATGATGATAAAAAATCTTGAACAGGCTCCTGATCGCTCTGTAATCAATATTAATTTAACAGCCATACCTTTAGTTGGAGCCGGATCAGGCTTGGTAATGCCTACGATATTAAGTGGAGGCACATTAGTTTTGATGGACGAATATAGTCCTGAACATCTTGTTGCTACAGTAAAAAAGTTTTCAGCAACGCGTCTATTTTTAACGCCAAGCCATCTAATTGATCTGCTAGATATGCCGGAGTCAGTAGATAAAGATTTAGTAACAGTAAATCATATTATTTATGGTACAGCCCCTATGCCTGCTGCTAAATTGGAAGAAGCAATCAAACGTTTTGGCCCCATATTTCAACAAGGTTATGGTCAAGCGGAAGTGTTACCACCGGTCAGTATGCTCAGTAGTGGCGGCCATATGACCGATGGAAAAATTGCGAGCCGCGCAATTTTGAGCTCATGTGGTAAGGTTGTAGAGGGTGTTGTAGTGAGAATTGTTGATGAAGAAGGCAATGCTATGCCTGTGGGTGAAATGGGTGCTGTGCAGGTTGATACACCGACACGATTCAAAACATATCTTAACCCCGCACAAAATGAAGGCGTTATTTTAGACGATGGTTTTTTTGTCACGGGTGATCACGGTTATCTAGATGAAGAAAATTATCTACACATTCTTGATCGCCAAGCTGATTTAATTGCAAGTGATGGCGGTATGATTTATCCACGTCTTGTTGAAGAAGAAACGCATGACCATCCTGCGGTTAAAGAGTGTTGTTTAGTCGCTGTGGATAAGCAGCCTGTTTTATGTGTTTCGCTGCGGCTAGATTTTATTAATAACTCAAAACAGTTAATTAATGATGAGATTTTAGAATTATTAAGCTCACGAATTCAACAATGGCAAATGCCGACAAGGATCGAGTTTGTTGATGCAATGCCACGCAGTTTATTAGGTAAAGTATTACGACGTGAAGTGCGGGATAAATTAAACTCTGAACAGGCGGCATAAAAATGAGTCAAAGACTTCCCGTTAGTCGAAAGCTAGGCTATGGCTTAGGAGCAATTGCTTATTCTGTTCCAAATCAAGTAATGGCTAGTTTTTTCTTGTTTTATGTGACGGTGATATTGCATGTTTCACCTATGATTGCCGGTATCATAATAGCTATATCTGTTATTTGGGATGCAGTTACCGATCCTTGGCTGGGCCATATTTCTGACCGAACACAATCAGCCCGTTTTGGTCGGCGCCACTTGTATCTAATTATTGGCGGCTTAGGTACAGCATTAGGCATGGCCTTTTTATGGTCAATTTCTCCTGCTGCAAGTGAGGCTTATAAAATAACCATGTTGCTTGTGTTAGTTTTATTTACTAAAACAATGCTTACATTTTATGGTGCACCTTATTTTGCGATTGGCGGCACCATTAGTAATAATTATGATGAACGCTCAAGCATACAAAGTTATCGTGCGACTTTTCATATTATTGGAATAATTATCGCTGTTGCTGGTATGACGGTGATCTTTTTCAGATCTACCCCTGATTTCCCAAAAGGGCAGTTAAACCCAGAAGCCTACCCAGCGATGGGCTTAACTATTGCAGCGATAACTTTAGTTGTTGCGCTTATTTCTGTGTTTATTCTTCCTAAAGATAGGCAGCAAGTAACGAAAGAAGAAAAGTCACAAAAAATAAAAGTGTGGCGGTTAGCGTTTAATAGTTTGAAAAATACGAATTTCCGAGCGATTATTTTAATGATATTTTTGCTTGAGATAGCATTTCAAGTATCGATAAGTATTGGCTTTCATGTAAGCACTTACACCTATAATTTAAACGGCCCACAAATTGCCGCAATTGGTATTACCGTGTTGGTGTTTTCTATATTATCGCAGCCTTTATGGGTTAATTTAAGTAGGCGGCTTGAGAAAAAAAGAGCTCTGATAGTGGGTATGTTTTTTGGTATTGGAGGTTTTGCAGGCTTGCCGTTAGCCTTCGTTTTTTTAGAGTGGTTTCCGCTAAATCATCCACAAACAGTTTATATCATGATGGGGTTTAGTGTGATTTCTGGTATCGGTAATGGTGCGTTTATGTCATTACCTTTTTCGATGGTAGCTGATGTGGCCGATGAGGGAGAAATAAAAACCAGTCAACGGCAAGAAGGGCTTTATTTTGGAATGTATAACTTTGCTTATAAAGCAGGCATTGCAATTAGTATTTTGATTGGTGGTATTCTGCTTGATGTTATTGGTTTTGATTCAGCGCTAACAGAACAAACGGCAACAACGGCTTATAACTTAGCAATGGTGCCGGCGTGGTTGCTGATAGGGCTGTCCCCTGTTATTTATTGGGTGGCGTCTAAGTATGAGCTTGATAGAAAAACACATAACGAAATCTTGGATACGCTAGATGAGCGTAATTTAAACTAAGTCCTGAATGACCAGAACTCGGGATAATAATGGCACCCAGCACATCTATTTCTTATACGTTTTCTGGCTTATTACAAACGCAGAAAGCCAGTTAAATCTATCGTTGTAATCGTGGCTTGTCCGACAGCATCCAACTTGTCTTGTTCGGTGTTATAACCCCAGTTGGCAAAGAATAATTGCACTTTATTTAATTGTGAATCATCAATAACATTAATTAATGTTGGCAAGCGATCTTCAACAAATAAAATAGTTTGCAGTTGGTGTTTTACGAGCAAACCTTTGAGAATTTGGGGTTTACTCATTTTACGGTCAAGGCCAAAAATGCGATCAGCGGGAAAAGCAATATTATTGGCTTTCAAGATCTGGCTAACAAAACGTTCCTGTTTTGTGGTGATGATGTAACATTGCTCCGGGTTAATCTGTCGGAGCTTGTCGGCGACACCTTCAAAGAGAGGGTTCATCTCAATCCACTCTTCTAGATTATCGGTAATCCAGTGATCGCGGGTTGCACCAAATTGCTGCTTGAGTGTTACGGTAGAAAGCCCTTCTCGCTGTATTATTTCTGCTATTTGAGAGGCAAAATCAGCAAGTAATTTTGAAGGTGACATTCCCTCGTGCAGTAAGCGTATTATTAAAATAGCTTCATAACCTGTCTCCATAACAGGGCGAACCTGACGGAAAAGATCGATCATTTTTTGCGGGGGAAGAGAGGGCATTTCAGGCCAAATTTGGTGGGCTACCTTCCAGCCAGTGATGCCGGTTTCTACGGCGCTATCGCAAATAACGCCATCAAAGTCTAAGGCGTAGAGATTAGTATTCGTTTGAGTCACTATGATTGTTGGTATACAAGCTTGCCGTTAAACAAGGTATGGCTAACTTGATGGTTAAATAACCAGCCGGCAAAGGGGCTGTTTTTACCCGCACTCACAAACTGTTGGGGATGGCATTCATTATGAGCTGCAGGGTTAATAATACAAATATCTGCCGCGCCGCCGATCTTTAGTTGCCCAGCATCAATATTGAGTATTTGAGCGGGATTGCTTGTAAGATTGGCAATCGCCTGTTTAAGAGATATTTCACCATCATCAACTAGCTTCATAGTGAGTGGCAGGAGTGTTTCTAAACCGGAGATACCGGGTCTTGTTTGAGCAAATGGACCTTGTTTTGCATCGTTATCTAACGGTTGATGATTGGAGCAGATAGCGCCAATAATACCATCACGTAAGCCTTGTTGAAGCTGGTCACGATCACGAGTGCTACGAAGCGGTGGCATGACATGGCTAAGGCTATCGTAATTGCCAATATCATGCTCACTTAAGTGTAAATGATGGGCGCTTACGTCGGCTGTTACATTGAGTCCGCGTTGTTGTGCATCCTGAATTATCTCGATGGCTTTAGCGGTAGATAAATTGTGGAAATGAGCGCGAACGCCTGTTTGCTCAATAAGCAATAAATCTCTTGAAACAGCAATGGTTTCTGCGGCTTCAGGGATGCCGCCCAGTCCAAGACGAGCACTGACCATGCCTTCATGTATGCAGCCTTGGGCTTGTAGCCATGGGTCGGCGGCATTGATGAATAAAGTGAAATCTAAAGTGGCGGCATATTCCATGGCTCGCCGAAGCACTAAACTGTTTTTTATGGGCGAAAGTCCATTGCTGATGCCGATACAGCCTGCTTCTTTTAGCGCCATCATTTCACTGAGTAACTCACCTTCTAGTTTTTGGGTGAGTGCACCAATGGTGTAGACCATGGTTCTGCCCGCTTTTTTTGCTCGATCTTCAATAAGCTCAACGACAGCCGGTGAATCAATAATCGGAGCCGTGTTAGGGGGAACGCAGAGCGAAGTGATGCCGCCTTTTGCAGCTGCGCGAGTTTCGCTATCAATGGTGGCTGTGTGTTCTTGACCGGGTTCTCTTAATCGCGCGCAGAGATCAACTAAGCCGGGGCAGACGATTAAGCCGCTAGCATCAATAATTTCATCGGCATAAAAGTCATCGTTATGTTCTCCGATGGCAACAATTTTTTCATCCTCGATAAAAACATCAAGATGTGAGTCAAGATTGCTAAGAGGGTCAATAACGCGACCATTTGTTATATGCAGCTTCATGATGCGTGCTCTTCTGCCTGTGAGCCAAGGCACATCGACATAACGGCCATGCGAATGGCTATCCCATGAGTGACCTGTTCAAGAATGACGGATTGGGGGCCATCGGCCACCGTTGATGCAATTTCAACGCCGCGATTAATCGGGCCAGGGTGCATCACAATGGCATCAGCTTTGGCAAGTTTGAGTTTGTCTTCTGTTAAGCCAAAACATTGAAAGTATTCGCGAGAGCTAGGTAATAAAGCACCTTCCATACGCTCATTTTGCAGGCGAAGGGTGATGATAACATCGACATCGCGCAAGCCTTCGTCGATATCATGATAAACATGGACGCCTAAAGTTTGGCAGTCAGACGGTAGTAGTGTTTTGGGGCCAATCACTCTTATTTCACCTACACCTAATGTTGATAGGGCTTGTATTTGGGAGCGTGCTACCCGCGAATGTAAAATATCACCAATAATGGCAACACGGAGATCTGGGAATTCACCTTTATGGCGACGAATGGTGAACATGTCCAGCATCGCCTGAGTTGGGTGGGCGTGACAGCCGTCGCCAGCATTAATGACGCTAACGTGTGGCGCAACATGCTGCGCTATAAATTCTGCTGCGCCACTTTGATTGTGGCGAACAACAAACATATCAGTATGCATGGCTTCAAGATTGTGAAGTGTATCTAGCAGGCTTTCGCCTTTTGACGTGGCCGAGGTGCTGATATTAAGATTCATTACATCTGCAGACAAGCGTTTAGCAGCCAATTCAAAAGTGGTTCGGGTGCGGGTGCTGTTTTCAAAAAACAGGTTCATAATCGTTTTGCCGCGCAGCAAGGGAACTTTGTTGACTTGTCGACTGCTAATGCTGGAGAACTGCTCAGCACGATCCATGATTTCGGTAAGCAGTGGACGTTTAAGCCCTTCAATAGTTAGGAAATGACGTAGTTGACCGCTATCGGTAAGCTGGTTATTGGTCATTAGATCGTAATTCTAGTTGCAAGCCCGAGTCTCCATTACTCAATTTTATATGTTGGTCATCAGTCAAATTGATGGATTGACCTATTATATCAGCTCGGATGGGTAGTTCGCGACCTGAGCGTTCAATAAGCACAGCATAACTGACACTTGCGGGGCGTCCATAGTCAAAAATTTCATTGAGTGCGGCGCGGGCAGTGCGACCACTGTGAAGCACATCATCGACTAAAAGTAAGTGTCGGTCATCAATGCTGAAGGGTAGGTCGGAGGGGGCGACTTGTGGATGCATTCCGATGCGGGTGAAATCATCGCGGTAATAAGCGATATTTAATGTGCCCAATGCGCCATCAAAAAAATCTTCTCCCAACAGTTCGGCGAGCGCCTTGGCAACCCATACGCCACCAGTGTGAATTCCAATCAGCAAGATATTTTTATCGCCTAATTGATGGCGTATATCATTGGCCATGGAGGTTAATAATGTGTCGATACTTGAGATTGAAGTTGTCATTTCGGATGCTCATTTAACCATGATTGAAGAATTAATTGTGCTGAGATGCGATCAACATCATCTCGGTTTTTTGATTGTAGTTTGCTACGAATACCTAATTGTTCAAGTGCCTCAAACGTACTTAATCGTTCATCTTGCCATTCTACCGCGATTTGAAAGCGGCCATTTAAACGGTTGCCAAATTTGCGGGCCGCTGCTGTCATTTCTTGTTCCGTCCCGTCCATATTAAGGGGAAGCCCGACGATAAGCAATTCGGGTTGCCATTCCGTTAATAGCGCTTTAATATCATCCCAGTTGGGAATGCCATCTCGTGCTTTAATGACGGTAAGGGGGCTTGCCGTTTGTGTAAGTTCTTGGCCAACAGCGACACCGATATTTTTTAAGCCATAATCAAAGCCCAGCAACGTCCGAGTCATGCGTGACCTACGGTATCTGAAATTAGATTAATATCAATACCCAATAATTCGGCAGCAGCATGCCAGCATTTATCGCTAGGTGTGTTAAATAAAACATCATTATCGGCAGCGGTCGTTAGCCAACTATTATCAACAATTTCTTGTTCAAGTTGGCCTGCCTCCCAACCTGAATAGCCTAAGGCAATCAAGCTGTGCGCAGGTGAGCGCTCTGTGCCAAGAATTTTAAGAAGATCGGTTGATGCGCAAAGGTAAACATCTCCTGCGATTTGGCTACTTATTTCGATATTTCTGGGAGAGTCATGAAGAATAACACCTTGGTTTTGTTGCATGGGTCCGCCGAGCAAAATGGGCGTTGAAGCAGTACTTGGAGCGGCATTTTCGATATTAACTTGTGTTAACAATTCATCCAACATGATGTCAGCAGGCTGATTGATAACAAGCCCCATCGCCCCATTATCATCGTGCTCACATAAATAGATAACGGAATGATGAAAATAGGAACCATTTAATGCTGGTGTGGCAATTAAAAAATGACCCTTTAAAGATGTTGGCATTTAACGATGTTTCCTTGTTAAAAGAAGCTAAGTCCGACCTGGAATAAGCGCTCAACCTCAGGAATGTAGCGTTTATTTATTACAAACAAAATAACATGATCTTCAGCTTGAATGATGGTGTCGTGATGAGTAATAATCACCTCTTCACCGCGAACAAGAGCACCAATGGTTGTGCCGGGAGGCAGGTCAATTTCGTCAATTCGCCTATCGACAACAAGAGATGATTTTTTGTCGCCATGCGCGACAGCTTCTAGCGCCTCGGCTGCTCCTCGGCGCAAAGAATGAACGGCTACAATATCACCACGACGTATGTGTGCCAGCAAACTGCCGATAGTTGCTTGTTGGGGCGATAAGGCAATATCTATATTGCTGCTTTCAATTAGATCAACATAAGCGGCACGGTTGATGAGAGATAATACTTTTCTTGCACCCATACGTTTGGCTAGCATTGCCGATAAAATATTGGCCTCATCATCATTAGTCAGTGCACAGAACAAATCGATATTATCAATATCTTCTTCTTGGAGAAGCTCTTCATTTGCAACGTCGCCATGAAGAGTGATAGTGTTCACCAGCTCTTCAGACAAAAATCGAGCTCGTTCTTCGTTTGACTCAATGAGTTTAACTTGATATTTATCATCTAACGCTTTGGCAACGCGCATGCCGATTTGTCCGCCTCCGGCAAGCATAATACGTTTGTAGGGTTTATCTAGCCGGCGTAATTCAGCCATTACCGACAATATATCTTTGCTGGCAGCGATAAAAAAAACTTCGTCATCAGCTTCAATAATAGTGTCAGCTTTAGGAATTATTGGGCTGCCGTTTCGGAAAATAGCGGCCACTCGAGCTTGTGTTTTAGGAATGTGTTGCCGTAGCTCTGATAGTGGATTGCCAACTAGCGGGCCACCATGAAATGCTCTAACAGCAACTAATTGCACCTTACCACCTGCAAAATCCAACACTTGCAAGGCATTAGGGTGCTGAACTAAACGTTCAATATAATCTGTTACCAATTGCTCCGGGCTAATGAGCATGTCGATGGCAAGCGCATCATCACTAAAAAGCTCAGGCTTTAAAAGGTATTCATTGCTACGAATTCGTGCGATTTTTGTTGGCGTGTGATAAAGCGTGTGGCAAATTTGGCAGGCAACTATATTGGTCTCATCATTATTGGTTACCGCAAGAATCAGATCTGCATCTTCAGCCCCTGCTCGGGCCAATACATCTGGATGAGATGCGTGTCCTTGAACGGTACGGATATCATAATGATCTTGTAGCTCTTGAAGCAGATCGTTATTTTCATCAACAACGGTAATATCATCATCTTCACGAGCAAGTGTTGCCGCAACGGATGAGCCTACCTGCCCCGCCCCTAGAATAAGAATTTGCATGGTTCGTTATTTCCTCTGCTTGCTAGACTTGCTTTGCATCAATATCTAAAGTCCGTAACTTGCGGTAGAGATGGGTACGCTCCATTCCCGCAAGTTTTGCTGCTTTACCTACATTGCCATCAGTTTGTTTTAATTTATGAAGCAGGTAAATACGTTCAAATTGTTCTCGAGATTCGCGCAATGGCAAATCATAATCAATCATGTTTTCGATGGTTTCAGAGTTTGAGGCTGCCTCTGTTTTCAAGGCTTCTTCAACGGCTTCAACATCAATTTCTTCAGCATCGCTTAACACTAATAATCGCTGGATCACATTCTTTAATTCTAATACATTTCCCTGCCAAGGGTAATTGCGAAGTCGATTTTGGGCCGCGACAGTAAAGTGGCGATAAGGAAGCTTTCCTTGTGATGTTTGTTCATCAACAAAATAGTGTACTAAATCAGGCACATCTTCAATATGATCTCTGAGCGCGGGGATAGAGAGTGTGATGCTATTAATTTGATAGAGTAGACCTTCAAGAAATGCACCTTGATTGATAGCCTTTTCGAGCGAATGTTGGCTAGCACAGATCAATTGGCAGTTTGCTAGTTTTTGATTATCAATCATATGTGACAATAGCGCTTGCGCATTGGCTGACAAGAGATCTATATCATTAATAAAAAGACAATTATTTTCTGCGAGAGCCGAGAGTTTGCCACTATCCGTTGGAAAGCTTTCTGGTGTAAGCTCGATCAAGTTGCTGGCAGAGTAAGAGCCTAACTGATGCAAATAGCGAGCAAAACAGTGCTTGCCGACCCCGCCTTCGCCTTGCAACAAAATAGGCATATCATGCTTAGCAACACGCTGAGATTGTTCTCGCAACAGTGCCATTTGTGTGCTTTTCCCTACGGGTTCGACAAGGTGTTGCTGTTCAATAACCGATTGTTTTTCATGTTTTTCTAATGCTGATTCAATGCTGCGTAATAGCTTGGCTATAGATACCGGTTTTTCAATAAAGTCTGCAGCGCCTAAGCGAGTGGCCTCAATAGCTGTTTCAATTGTGCCGTGCCCCGACATCATAATAATAGTGGTGCCGGCATTAAGTTGTTTAAATTCTTTTAACAGACTAATACCATCAATATCCGGCATCCAAATATCTAATAAAATAAGATCAGGCTTATGAGCTGAAAAAGCAGTGCGAGCCTCCGCTCCATTAGCTGCGGAAGTTGCTTTGTAGCCTTCATCATTGAGAATATCTTTAATGAGATCGCAAATGTCGGGCTCATCATCAACAACTAAAACGGAGAGTGATTTATCGTTCATACTGAGGGTGTACCTTTTATCTCTAGTTCTAACGGCAAGTGCATTACAATGCGGGCTCCACCAGTGGCGTCATTTTCTGCCCACACATGACCATGATGCTCTTCAATTATTTTTTTAACAATAGCTAAACCTAAGCCCGTCCCTTTCTGCTTGTTAGTCGCATAGGGTTCAAAAATTGAATTAATCTTTTCATCAGGAATTCCAGGGCCATGATCATGAATAATGATTTCTAAAAGAGAGCGTCCATCCTGCATGACGGTGCGGTAACTTAGAACGATATCAACCTGCAGGTTTGCGTCTTCGCTGGCTTCAATAGCATTTTTAAGTAGGTTATGTAGCACTTGCCTAAAACGGTTCGCATCAAGGTTTAATGCTATATCTTGAGCACCATTAAGCAAGGTAAATTGATGTTGGGGATTGCTTTGATAAAGTGTAAGCACATCACGAATCAATTCGCCAATATCCTGTAAGCTTAAGGTGAGCCCAGGGTTACGCGCGTAATCAGAAAAATCGTTCACCATGCCCTTCATTGCTTCAACCTGTTGAACAATGGTGCTTGTTAGTTTGGTGAGCGTGTCAGACTGTTCTGCCGGTAATAGTGGTAAGTATTTATGTTGTAAGCGCTCGGCAGATAACTGAATGGGGGTCAATGGATTTTTAATTTCATGGGCGAGTCGCTTTGCAACCTCCCCCCATGCGGCATTACGCTGTGCTTGTAATAGTGCCGTAACATCATCAAACACAATGACATAACCCGTATTATCTGGCAATGGCGTGCCGTTACACATTAAGGTTTGCATACCTTTTTGTTGTTGTATTTCAATTTGTTGTTGCCAGCTTTCTTTTAAGGTGAAGTGCTGCTCTATCACTAAGATGAGCGGACTTAATTTAGTGTGGTGGACGCTTAACTTGCTCACCATTCCTTCAATGTGTTGTTGCAAATCAACGCCTAGAATCCGGCTGCTGGCGATATTTGCTGTGCGCAAATAATGACGGCTATCAATAGTGATAACACCGCTTGATAAGCTGCCAAGAACGGTGGCAAGGTGATTTGTTTGTTGTTCTAATTTATGGTGGCTGTTTTGATTGGCGTTTCGGGCATGTGTGAGGCGCTGTGTCATTTGGTTAAATGAGCGTACTAAAAACCCCACCTCATCATGACCTTGAGCCGTTAATTGCATATTATAATTACCTGCAGCGACAGCTTGGGTACCGGCGGAAAGCGCCTGCAAAGGCTCCACAATACGACGTGAAATCCAAATGGCAAACCAAATTGAGGCAAGCGTGGTGAGCAATACGATTAAGCTAAGCGTTAGGGTAAAAATGGTGATTAATGGCTTACGTAAATAATTAAGTTCCTTATAGTCGGCATAAGCCTCATGAACCGATTTTCCTAATGCGCTCAGACGCTTATTAACAGGAAAAACAACCTGTAGGAATCGCTCTTGTTGATTAGGCCGTTTCTTTGGCAAAAGCACGGCCGCGCGCAGCAGAAAGCCATTATTTTCACTAGGGTCAAGACTAATGTAATCTTCTTTTTGTTGGACTTGTTTAAAGATGGCTTCACTGGGCCGGTCAGGGAGGATGATGGAGTCATTTTCGATGCTTGAGATAACCAGCTGACCATCTAGGCTCCAAATGCTGACCTCCATGGCGCCACTTAGTTTTGTTAGCTCATGTACATTATGGTTAAGATCTTTTTCTGGTAGATCACTTAATACGCCAGACATCATGCGGGTTTGCCTAAGCATTGTCCGCATTCGTATACCAAGAGACGATCGACTTAGTTCTAAGGCATCATCTAATGCTTGTTCAATTTCAACGTCAAACCAGCTATTAATGCCGCGATGTAAAAAGTGAATAGAAAAGCTATACACGATGGTGGTTGAGATGATGATTAATAAAGCAAAAAGGCTAACCAACCGTACTGTTAGCCGAGAGCCTTCAACTTGATTCTTATAATCACGATAAAGTTTATAGATACTGCGCCCTAGTAGCGCTAACAGTAGCAGGGTAATGATAATTGCCAAACCAAAGATAACGAGGAACAAATCGTTAAGTCGCGAACTGTCTTGGGTAGCAATGCTGAGAAAATAAGCTAAAGCGACCAATAATACAGCCAAATATAGATAAGGTGCAGCACCGGAGCTGAGCCGTTTTATTATAGTTAATCCCATTGTGCAGTGACCCATGGGCTAGCGAGCTGCCATTTTTTAGAAAGAAGTGCGCCCGGGCGCATGGGCGTGGGTAGGGCGTAAAGATCCAATTCACTGCGAATTTGTAGTGATAAGGTCTTTGTTTCTGTCAGATGTTCGGGGGGGAGGCTGAGGTAAACGCTTCCCAGAGCCTGTAATGCATCATTCAGAGAGGGATAGGTGTTTTGATTTTTTGTGTCTAAGTCACGAACTATATATTGTTGCGAGAGCGCATGATAACGAATTTCATAGCGAACCTCAGTGAGCCACGGGGTTTGCTCCCAAATCCAATATTTGCCAAGTAGCGGTGTTTGTCGAGTAAGTTTTATTTGTTGAGAGAATACGATAGGGACACTATTTGCGATTGCTTCTTCAACTCGGGCAGTAAGTGGGTAATTGATGCGCGCGTTAAGCACATAACCATTACCAATTTTAGTTACACGTGCATAGTCTACGTTAAAGGTTTCAGCATGGAGGGGCATGCTGATAATAAGCAATAAAAGCAGTTTAGCGATGCTGGATGCAGGCATAATAAAAACCATCTAAGTTATCGTCACCAGGCAAGCGTTGATAGCCAAATTCTCGTCGAGTTGCTGGTGCTTTAGGGGGCTCACATTCTTGTGCTTCAGGGTGCTGCGTTAAAAAATGAGCGATTTGTTGTTCATTTTCTTCTTTTAATGCCGAGCAGGTAGTGTAGACCAATAAGCCACCTTGCTTCAATAGTGGCCATAAATTATCCAAAAGATGTTTTTGTTGTATGGCTAACGCGGCAATGTCATCGGGTCTTCGTAACAGTTTAATATCAGGGTTTCGACGAATAACACCTGTGCCGGAACAGGGCGCATCAATTAAAATTCTATCAAAGAGTTTGCCATCCCACCATGATGAGGTTTCCGCTGCATCAGCTGCGATAAGTTCGGCGCTAAGAGCTAAGCGATCCATGTTTTCTTTGATGCTGTTCAAGCGAGATGGCGCAATATCAAGCGCAACAAGCTGGTTGTCAGGGAAATGCTCAAGAATGTGCCCAGTTTTACCGCCAGGTGCGGCGCACGCATCAAGGATCCGTAAATTGGGTTTTAGGTTTAAGATATTAGCAACAAGTTGAGCTGCACCGTCCTGAACAGACACTCTGCCGGTTGAAAACTCAGGTAATACATACACATCACAAGGTGACTCCAGCAGTATGCCGTCGGGACAGGGCTCTATGCCACAGGCATTAATCTTTGTTTCGGCAAGTAGGGAGAGGTAGTTATCACGAGAGCTTTGTTGTTGGTTCACTCGCAACATCATAGGGGGCTGCTGATTATTGGCTGTTAAAATCGCTTGCCATTGGTCGGGCCAATCATGTTTGTAGCGCCCTATTAACCAATTAGGGTGGGCGTAATGTGCTGCATCATCGGCTAGCAATGATGCATCTATCTCTTCTTGTTTGCGTTGGTAGTTGCGTAAACTGGCATTAATTAATCCCGTAGCCCACGGTTTACCGAGTGTTTTACATGCATTAACCGTTTCAGAAAGAGCGGCATGGGCAGGGGTTCGCATACTGCGTAACTGATATAAGCCACATAATAATAAAGCGGCAATATCACCATCTTTAGTTCGCAAAGGTTTGTTGAGTAGTTGCCGGCTAATTGCCTCTAGTTGTGAATGCCAGCGGATAACACCATAACAAAGTTGCTGACACAAGCTTCGCTCATTTTCAGGGAGGTCAGTTAGCGATTGAGCTAGAACGGCATTTAAGGCATGTTTTTTTTGAACAACCTCAGCAATAACGCGAGCGGCTACCGAGCGCGCGCTAGGTTTTTTTGTTTTAGCCATCAGCCCAGTTTTTCGCCGATTATTGGAGTGTTAGCATTTAAAAAATCAGCTACAGGCATCGCGCGCTTTCCAGGTATTTGCACATGTTGTAGGCGAATTATTCCTTCGCCAGTCGCCACATCAATACCTTCACGATCCACAGCAATTATTTCGCCTGCGCTGGCGTTACTGGTTGCGTCTAATGTTATTGCTTTCCATATTCGGAAGACCTTGTCCTGCCAAGTTGTTTGAGCAACGGGCCAAGGATTAAACGCATTGATTTGGCGATGAATTTGACTGGCGGGTTGCTGCCAATCAATATCTGCCTCTTGTTTCTTTAGCTTTGCAGCATAACAACTCAAACTATCATCTTGGATTTCTGCAGATTGTTGCAATTCAACAATATTGGCGAGCGTAGTTAAGAGTGTCTGAGCGCCAAGTTGCGCCAGGCGATCATGTAAGATTTGAGCTGTGTCATCAGCATGGATTGGACATTCTGCGCGCACTAAAACAGGGCCGGTATCTAAGCCTGCCTCCATTTGCATGATGCATACGCCTGTTTGATGATCGCCTGCAAGAATAGCGCGTTGAATGGGCGCCGCACCGCGCCAGCGAGGCAACAATGACGCGTGAATATTGATGCAGCCAAGCTTCGGCGTATCGAGTACGCTTTGCGGCAATAATAAACCGTAGGCAACAACGATCATTAGATCGGCATCATAGTCTTCGAGTATTTGTTTTGCTTCGGCTTCTTTAAAATTTAACGGTTGTTCAACAGCAATATTATTGTCTAGTGCAAGTTGCTTAACAGGGCTAGCCGTTAATTTTCGGCCTCTACCGGAGGGGCGATCAGGCTGGGTATAAACCGCACAAATAGTATGCTCTGTAGCTAATAGAGCTTTGAGTGTTTCAGCGGCAAATTCAGGTGTGCCAGCAAAGATAATTCGCATAATTAGGCTATGTATTTTGTTTAGCTTGTTTTTCTAAACGCTTTTTGATTCGCTGGCGTTTTAAATTGCTAATGTAGTCAACAAATAGCTTGCCATCTAGATGGTCGATCTCATGTTGAATACAGGTTGCCAATAAATCATCAGCATCTAATTCAAATGCTTCACCGTGTTGATTGAGCGCTTTTACGCGTACGGTATCAGCACGTGTGACCAGTTCATAAGCTTCGGGCACAGACAAACAGCCTTCTTCATGTTCGCGCTCGCCTTCTTTGTTCATTATCTCAGGGTTAATAAAAATAAGCGGTGCGGATTTGTCTTCAGAAATATCAATGACAACAACACGCTGTTGCACGTTCACTTGAATTGCGGCTAAACCCACACCAGGAGCGGCATACATTGTTTCGAGCATATCCTGTGTGAGCTGGCGAGTTTGTTCTGTCACGGTTGCAACGGGCAGTGCTTTTTTGCGTAAACGAGGATCAGGAAAATGAAGGATATCAAGTAAAGCCATGAAATTAAGGTTATCTCAAAATAGTTAATTAACACTATTGTAATACGCTTAGCAGGCTTTGTATAACCTACTGTGCATAGCTATGGTTGCGCTGGTAGACATTTATTTGTAGAAATATGCATTATTTATTGTGAATCGGTCAATGAATAGGAATTGGCTAAGATGTTGTGCGGGAAACAGTAATGTTTTATGATTCGAAGATGAGGTAGAGCTATTTGTCTAGGGCGTTTTCAGTTGTTTTACATTGGCTGTTACAACTTAAAGTGATAGGTTATGAGTAAGCGATGACACCATAATATAAATGAGTTTTACGTGACTTGCTGCTGGTTTTTATCTAAAAAGTTGCGATAAGGCTTGATTAGCGTTTACGCTTGTACGAGACTACACTCATATTCATGCCTGTTTGCTCGATTGAATTTTAAGGTGATTTTAAATTTGTCCATGAGGATATTTTAATGATTCGACGTATCTATATTAGTTTTTTCTTTATTCTGCTTAGCTTTTCGGTTGTTGCCGCGGAGGTAGAGCTGAATGAAAACCATCCTCAAGAATATATGGTTGTGAAAGGTGACACCTTATGGGATATATCAGGAAAATTTCTTAAATATCCTTGGCATTGGCCTGAAATATGGAGTGTTAACCCACAGATTGAAAATCCTCATTTAATTTATCCAGGCGATCTTCTTTGGTTGGCAGACTGTGATGGTAAGCCTTGTATCAAGCTGACGCGGGGATCAAGAAACGGCAAGTTATCACCCGAAATGCGTGAGATAGAATTCGACGAAGCAATCACAACAATTCCGCTATCTGCCATTGGCCCTTTCCTTTCGCGACCACGTGTTGTCGGAGCTGAAGTATTAGATTCTGCACCTTATATTGTTGCAGGCTCAGAAGAGCGTTTAATTTCAGGTGCGGGCGATCAAGTTTATGCACGTGGCGTAGATGCGCAGAACCGCAAGCATTATAATGTTTTCCGTGAAGGTCCTGTATATCAAGATCCAGAGACATCAGAGGTTTTGGGTTTTGAAGCTATTTATCTTGCAGATGCTTGGATTAAGAAAATGGGTGATCCGGCCTCGGTAGATTTACGCACCACTTCGCGAGAAGTGATGATTGGTGATCGTCTATTAGAAATAGATGATAAAAACTTCGATTTAAACTTTATTCCTCGTCAGCCAACGTATGAAGTTGACGGCGTTATTCTTTCAGTTTTTGATGGTGTTTCACAAGTAGGTCAGTATCAGGTAGTTGTATTAAACCGAGGTGCGAGAGAGCATCTTGAGGTGGGCCATGTCGTTTCTATTTGGCAAAGAGGCGATACAGTGAGGGATATTGTACTTTCAGGCGTAGAGGAAGAAGACTTTTTTAATCTCAAAAACAGAAATCATAAAAATGAAGTAGTAACGCTTCCAGATGAAAAAGCTGGCATAGCGATGATATTTAAGACGTATGAAAAAGTCAGTTATGCCATTGTGATGAAAGCAACGAAAGCAATCCACATTGGCGATAAAATAAGTGATGTAGAGTAATTTTCCCTAAAGGATTAGGTGGTTTCATCTGAAAAGGTTTGTTGATAAGCAGCGGTCATTAGCATGTTGGTTGGGCTTGCATCACACACCAGGCGTAGGCCCCGCGACCTATGCTCGGCTATTGGCACAATATAGTGATCCAGAAGCGGTGTTTGTATCTCCAAATTTGGCAGAAAACATTTCAGATCGCAGCCGGGCGGCACTGGCCAAGCCGGATTGGGATCGCGTAGAAAAAGAATTAACGTGGTTTGATGACGAGCCTAATCGGCATATTATTACATTACACGATCCGCGTTATCCTGCATTACTCAAACAAATAGCTGATCCCCCTAGTTTATTATTTGTTCAAGGTGATGTTTCACTGCTATCTCAATGGCAAATTGCGGTGGTGGGCAGTCGCAACCCCTCTGCCTCAGGGCGAGATACAGCCTATGAATTTGCACGCTATATTGCGCAAGGCGAGGTTGCCATCACCAGTGGTTTAGCAATGGGAATTGATGCCGCAGCGCATAAGGGGGCTTTAACTGCAGGTAAAACAGTTGCCGTTATAGGTACAGGCTTAGATAGTGTTTATCCGGCAAAAAACCGAACATTAGCAGACGAGATTGTATTAAATGGTGCCGTGGTTTCTGAATTTGCATTAGGGACGCTGCCTCGTGCTGAAAACTTTCCTAGGCGCAACCGTATTATCAGTGGTCTCTCACTAGGAACGCTGGTGGTAGAAGCCGCAATTCGAAGTGGATCTCTTATAACGGCACGTATGGCATTGGAACAAGGGCGAGAAGTTTTTGCAATTCCCGGTTCAATTCATAATCCACTTGCCCGCGGCTGTCACCGGTTAATTCGTGAAGGTGCCAAATTAGTTGAAACAGCTCAAGATATATTAGAAGAGTTAGGCGCTTTAGCTGGCGCGCAACGTTTAGCCGAAGTAGAACAAACTGAGACTGAGGCAGCGCCAATGGATGACGATGCAGATTATCAGCTTTTGTTTGAGCACCTAGGATATGACCCTACAGAGATAGATGTGATAATACAAAAAAGTGGATTGACGGCAGAGGCCGTTTCCTCCATGCTATTATTGTTAGAATTACAGGGTCAGGTCGAATCTTTGCCTGGTGGACGCTATGTTCGCATTAGCTCGTGAGGAAATAAATGAAAGAAAATGTATTCGATGTCTTATTATATCTGTTCGAAAATTACATTGATAATGATGAAGCAGATAAACCGGATCAAGGTACCTTAGAAACAGAATTAGAGCGCGTGGGGTTTCCAGAAAGTGAGATCCTGAAAGCGTTTGAATGGCTAGAAAGTATGACGGTGGTAGGACAAGAGTCTGAAGCCGTTACAACAGAAGAGCCTGAACTAATAATGCGTCATTATACTGCGCAGGAGCAAGAACGGTTAACCGTTGAATGCCGCGGATACATGCTATTTTTGGAACAGATAGGGGTATTAGATGCTGGTACTCGTGAAATAGTGATTGAGCGATTATTAGCGCTAAATGCAGATGAAATCGATTTGGATCAAATGAAATGGGTTGTGTTGATGGTGTTATTTTTTCAACCCGATCGTGATGTCGCTTATGCATGGATGGAAGACTTAGTATTTGAAGATATGGAAGCAGTTATTCACTAAAAGCGGCCGCTATTAAATGTAAGTAAATTTTGCTTCGCCAGCTAGACTTGGTAAGGAATATATGGAAAATAAATTAGTCATTGTAGAATCTCCTGCAAAGTCAAAAACAATTAAAAAGTATCTTGGAAAAGGCACGGAAGTGCTGGCCTCCTATGGTCATGTTCGCGATTTACTGCCTAAAGAAGGAGCGGTTGATCCTAGTAATGATTTTGCAATGAAATATCAAGTGATTGATCGCAATAGCAAACATGTTGATGCGATTGCAAAAGCAATGAAAAAAGCAGATGTTTTATATCTCGCAACGGATCCGGATCGCGAAGGAGAGGCGATTTCGTGGCACCTTTTTGAATTATTAAAAAAGCGGGGTGTACTTAAAAATAAAAAGGTACATCGTGTTGTCTTTCATGAAATCACCAAACAAGCGGTGAATGATGCCGTGGCGAACCCACGTGAATTATCGATGGATATGGTCAATGCGCAGCAGGCTCGTCGTGCTTTAGATTATCTTGTAGGTTTCACGTTATCACCGTTACTTTGGAAAAAAGTACGTCGTGGACTATCAGCCGGACGAGTGCAAAGCCCTGCCTTGAGAATGATCGTCGAGCGTGAGCTTGAAATTGAAGCCTTTATTCCACAAGAATATTGGACGATTGAGGCTGATGCGGCGATAAAAAAAGCAAGCTTCGAGGCTAAGCTAACACACTTTAAGGGCGACAAGCTTTCTCAGTTTACGGTTAATAATGAAAAGCAATCTTCAGAAGTTGTGGAAGCTTTAAATAAAGCGGCAGAAGGTAAATTGCTTGTTACTAAGGTTGATAAAAAGCAACGCAAGAGAAATCCTGCTGCACCTTTTACAACGTCAACATTACAACAAGAAGCCTCACGTAAATTAGGCTTTGGCGCACAACGCACGATGAGTGTTGCTCAACAGTTATATGAAGGTACAGATACGGGCGAAGGTGCGGTAGGTTTGATTACTTATATGCGTACTGACTCCGTGACTTTGGCCGCTGAAGCAGTTGATGAACTTCGAGCTTATATTGCTGAAAAATATGGTGACAAATCCGTACCATCTAAACCACAGGTGTATAAAACTAAATCAAAGAATGCCCAAGAAGCGCATGAAGCCGTGCGAACGACTTCAATTTTACGCACGCCTGACTCATTAAAAGCCTATTTATCTGCTGATCAATTAAAGCTTTATACCCTTATTTGGCAACGTACTATTGCCAGCCAAATGATCCACGCGACCATGAATACGGTTGCTGTTGATTTGGGTTGCGGCGCAGGCAACACCTTCCGAGCGAATGGCTCAACAGTGGTGAACCCCGGGTTTATGAGCGTTTACCTTGAAGGCAAAGATGATGCTGCAAAATCAGATAAAGACGAACGCTTATTACCTCCAATGGAAGTGGGTGATATCGTTGATTTGAAAGCTATTCGCCCAGAACAACATTTTACTGAACCACCTCCACGCTTTAGTGAAGCAAGCTTGGTTCGCGCATTAGAAGATCGTGATATCGGTCGCCCATCAACCTATGCCAGCATTATTTCTACGTTATTACAACGTGAATATGTTGAACTTGAGAAAAAGCGCTTTCACCCCACAGACGTTGGTCGCGTAGTCGGTAAATTTTTAGCCAAGCACTTTGCTAAATATGTTGATTATGATTTTACTGCCAAGCTTGAGGATGATCTTGATGACATTGCGCGCGGTGAAAAAGAATGGGTGCCATTGCTTCGTGATTTCTGGGGGCCATTTAAAGAGCAGGTCGAAACCAAAGATAAAGAAGTTCAACGTAGTGATGTGACACAAGAAGATATTGGCGAAGACTGTCCCAAATGTGGCAAGCCGTTATCAAGCCGACTTGGACGAAGCGGACGATTTATCGGTTGTACCGCTTATCCTGAATGCGATTACACGCGTAATATTGATGGCGAGGAGACGACAGCTAGCGAGCCTGAAGTTGTACCTGATCGGAAGTGTCCAAAATGTGAGTCTGATTTATGGGTGCGCACCGGTAAATATGGTAAATTTATTGGCTGTAGTAGCTATCCAAAATGTAAGCATATTGAATCAATCGAACAGCCAACCAATACGGGAGTAAGCTGTCCTCAGTGTGAAAAAGGCGAGATTTTAGTTCGTAAATCACGACGCGGAAAAATCTTCTATTCTTGTTCTGAATACCCTGACTGTGACTATGCATTATGGAATGAACCTGTCAAAGAAGAGTGCCCAGATTGCAAATGGCCTATTTTGACAATTAAAACCACAAAAAGCCGGGGTACAGAAAAAGTATGCCCGCAAAAAGAATGTGGTTTTTCTGAAAAGCTTGAATCATAGCAATAATTAAGGAGCTGTAAAATGCGTAAGTTCATTGCTTTTATTTCGTTTGTGTTTTTATCGTTCTCCGTGTCAGCTGTTGAATTGGGCGGAATTGAGATGCCGGATAGCCTACAAGTTGATGGTCAGGAACTATTGCTGAATGGCGCGGGTATCCGTAGTAAGTTTGTGTTCGATCTTTATGTGATTGGTTTATACCCAAAATACTTGAAGATGCAGGTTTCAGCAAGAGAAGAAGCCATTATATTCTAGGCATAAAACGCAGGAATTAGTCGTTCTAATTCTAAGTTTTATAACGACGAAGATAATGGTTTATCCTCTTGCCCTGCGGGAGCTTAGCACGAATGCCAGCACTGCGTTACAATGCTCGACAAGGACTAGTCATTGCCTTCACATTGCGCCTTGTTCTGACCTTCGTGCTAAGCTCTGAAATCTGCATCTTCAAGTAATTTGGGTATATATTTAGAAAAGAAACTTGGATTCAACTAATAAGTGCAATTCATTTTATCGGAAAAAAGCCAGCTGAGATACAGTATAGGTTTTTAATCCGACCAAAGATGAGAAACCTAATGCACTATACTCAACTGACTAGTGGACA
>JALSLH010000004.1 GCA_026988435.1 Methylophaga sp. | reverse complement strand
ATCACAGAATATGTCTGTTAATTTGTTCATGAGCCTGTTTTCCTTTCATCAAAATCTTTGTCGTAAAAGATCTGATCGGTTAACAGGCGTTTAGTTCCCTTTTCTTAAACAGGATTCAGGTTAACTATTAAATGTGTCTAGCAAAATCTGGGAAGTCCAGTAGCGTTTTAACATCGCTAAGTCTTTGTGCCCTGTAATGGATGATACTTCCATAATGTTAAAACCCATTTCAAAAAATCGGCTAGTCGCTTCATGTCGTAGATCATGGAAACGTAAATCCTCAATGTTTACTCTCTTACAACAACGTTCAAATGCTCTAGTTATAGAATCACCACGCATTGAGAAAACTTTCCCGTTGATATTATGAGGCAAGCTGTCGAGTAGCTTTAATGCTCTTTTAGAAAGAGGTATGGTTCTATCTTCACCATTTTTAGTATCTAGTAATTTTGCTGTTCGTTTTATACGATTAATATTTTCCCATCGTAACGCCACTATTTCACCACGTCGCATTCCTGTTTCAATGGCGATGATAATGATCGAAGCAATCTCACCACCATATTCTTTAGCCTCCAATAACAGTCGTTGCTCTTCATCACCTTCTAACCGTCTATCTCTGCCACGCTTTGATTGAGCGGGAACAGTTATCATGTCAACAGGATTACCATGCGGTAAATAAATACCCCACTCTTTTGATACAACAACCAGTATTCGTCTTATTCTGAGTAAGTCTTTTCTGACAGTGTCATTTTTAACGGTTTTAAGACGTAAATCTCGATATTCTGCTAATAAGTCCGATCGCACTGTAATCGCCAATATGGGTGCAAATATTACGAATTGCAGACTCTATTCTATCTGCTGATTTTTTAGAGGGGACAATTTCGGCCATATAGCGATCAGCCAGTTGTTGAAATGTTGTTACTTCAGCCCGTGAACTTGAAATAAAAACTTTGCGATCCATCTGTGCTTCAACTTGAGTCGCCCACCGCTCAGCAAGCGCTTTCTTCTCAAAAGTTTGGATTTGTGTCGGATAGCCTTTCTTTCGGATCTTAGCTTGCCACTGTTTATCGCCCCGCTTGGTATAAGTCGCCATAATCTTAAATCATCCTTTATCACGTGCGTATCATCTTATAACTGTCCCAAAATTGTCCCAAATGACAGTTTTGTATTTTTTCACAAAAACAGATATTACAATAAATGATTGAATATATTAGAGATTAATGGTGCCCCCGGCGCGATTCGAACGCACGACCTTCCCCTTAGGAGGGGGACGCTCTATCCAGCTGAGCTACGGGGGCAACAGATCGACAAATTATACCAAGTTATCAAATAGCAGACACAAAAAAGCCGTAATGAACTTAACCATTACGGCTTTTATTTTTAAACTAGGCTAAATTAAGCAGTCGTTGCTTTTGCTTTACGACGTAAACCCATAAAACCTAATAATGCAGGTGCAAACATGAATAATGCTGCTGGAACAGGCACGGCTGGTGCTGTTGCTTGTGTTATGCCGGCATAAAGCACATTTTCTTGGCTATGGTTATAAAAGCCAAAAGAGCCGTCATTGAATAAACCAGAAAGACTTAACTCTTTAATTCCATCAACAAATACCTCTATTAATGACGCGGTAAAAATCAAATCAAATGTATATGTTTTATTATCAGCCCAGCCTTCGTCACCAAAATTTGTTGCACGAGCAAGTTCAGTCACAACGCCACCATCAGTCACGCCTGTATGATACCAAGCATCATTAAAATGATTGCCATTATCAAGTGATCCCGTAACTCGTGAAATAGCTAAACCCTTAGCACCGCCAGATTGATCTGCTTGCTTCCAATCGATTAAGATATAATTAGCTGAGGCATTCTTGTAATCACCCGCATTATAGCCCAATACAAAGCCCATAAAATCATTATCGGATTTAGTTTGAACTGTGATTTCGCCTGATAGCGCTAAGCCTTGACTATTAGCATTATTATGGAAAAAAGTTGGACGAGCAGAATTCACTGTTTGTTTAACAGCATCATTACCAGCTTGTACAACCCAGTTACCATTTGAGCCTTCAGCCAGCCAGCCAGATAAATCAACTGAGTCGGCCATTGCTGAACCACTTAATAACAGAGCAACTGCACCTGCTTGAAACATTTTAGAAATTTTCATCATAATATCCTCAAAAATTTAAATTATGCGGCTCAGCCATCTTGTAAGTTGCATTAAGATCTGTAACTTTCCGTCCTCAATTCACATCGAGTTTGGCAATTTAATTCTAGGTTACATTCAACCTAGAACATGTATTTTACCACTTAGGTAACACAATCGCCCCCCCCTAAACTAGGGGGGGGGCAGGACACTTAAAAGTGATAGCTCTAGATAACAAAATACATCAATAATCATTAGTTGCCTATTGTACTTTGGTACTAGGTTTCCTACCAAACTTATCAGAAATACAACTATTTTGTTAACGCTATTATATGGGCAGTTGTGGCACTGGCAATACCTTTCAGGTTATAACCACCCTCTAACATTGAAACAATATTACCTTGGCAGTGTTTATTCGCCAGTGTCTTTATCATTTGTGTCAATATGACATAACCTTGGTCACTAATATCAAAACAGCCCAACAAATCATTTTGTCGACTATCAAAACCAGCGGAAATTAGAATAAGATCAGGTTTAAATACCTCTACCGCAGGCAACAACTTATTTTTGAATACATTAATAATATCTTCGTCATTTGAGCCACAATCTAAATGCACATTGATATTAAAACCTTTGCCCTCACCTTCACCTTCACCAATGCGACTTGGAAAACCTGTGCCCGGGTATGCAAACATATCGTGCGTAGAAAAATATAAAACACTGGGATCAGAATAAAATGCCCACTCTGTTCCATCGCCATGATGATAATCCCAATCAATAATTAAGATCTTTTTTCGGCCATATTGTTGCTGAGCATAACGCGCTGCAATCGCAATATGATTGTAATAACAAAAGCCTTCTTCTTGCCCTGTATTTCTAGCATGATGACCCGGTGGGCGTGAGGCACAAAAGGCATTTTCAACTTGCCCGCCACACACCGCATCAACAGCAGCTAATACACCTGCTGTTGCCAATAATGCATCACGGTGTTTTTCTTGTTGCTGCATTTTTATTAATTCAATATGCTGCGGTGAATGAATTAGGCTTAACCATTGTTCCGCATCTATTTTAGGTATGATAGGCATTGTTTTATCGGTAATATGATGCGCGATAAGATGTCGTTTTATTACCTGATAGCGAGCTGGTGACTCAGGGTGTGTTGGATTGATAAAATGCCGTACAAAGCGATCATCTAACACTAAACCTGTTTTTAATACTGGTTTTGCATGGCTTTTGGTGTATTTGCCTAGCATTAAAGAGGCTAATACGGTTTGTGCTGATAATGTCAGCAATTTCCTACGTTTCATATTACTCACCTATTCAATCTGAGCTTCGCTAAAGTTTAGCTTAAATAGGCGGTAAAAGGTATGATCACACTAATGAATAAAAAAGCCATATTACTTGCCAACTTAGGTTCGCCTGATTCAGCCAGCCCAAAATCAGTGCGTCGATATCTCGATCAGTTTTTAATGGATCCTTATGTGATCCAACTACCTTGGTTTTTAAGGCGACTGATTGTCAGTTTATTTGTCTTGCCTTCACGCCCTGAAGCATCAGCTAAGGCTTATCAAAGTGTCTGGCTCGATGACGGTTCTCCATTAATTGTCTTGTCTCAACAATTGAAAGAGGCATTGCAGAAAAAAGTAACTATGCCGGTTGCTATGGCGATGCGCTATGGTAAGCCAAGCATTGAAAACCAAATACTGAAACTCGCTGAGCAACCTGATATTTCAGAAATAGTATTTATTCCTCTATACCCTCATTATGCCGAGAGCACAGTAACCACCTCTGTTGAGCAAGCGAGGTTAGTAATCCAAAAAAACAATCTAGACATTAAACTGACGGTTATTGAACCTTTTTATGACAATCCCGACTATATCTCAGCCCTTGTCAATAGTGCCCAAACTTATCTTGAACAAGATTATGACCACATTCTATTTAGTTATCATGGCTTACCTGAATCACATATTCGTAAACTGGATAAGGCCGCTGAAAACTGCTTGGTTGAGGATCGCTGCTTAGAAGCAGATCAGATTCATCAACAGAGCTGTTATCTCCATCAAGTTTTTCGCACGACGGAGTGTTTTGTTAAAAAAGCGGGGATTGCTGAACAAAAATATTCTGTCGCGTTTCAATCACGCTTAGGAAAAGCCAAATGGCTTGGCCCTAACACTGAAGATCACTTGCGTGAATTAGCCGCCGATGGCAATAAAAATATATTGGTAATTTGCCCTGCATTTGTTACTGATTGTTTAGAAACACTAGAAGAAATTGCAATTCAGGGGCAAGAAGTGTTTAAGGAAGCGGGAGGAGAATCGCTTACGCTTATTCCCTGTTTAAATGATCAAGCCGAATGGGTTGATGTCTTGGCTGCGTGGTGCCAATAAGTCATACCCGTTATCATTCAATCTGCGAATTTCGCTCCCCCGTCACTCCGGTAGGCTTTTAGCCGGAGTCTTGTTTATAGTCAGATTCCGGCTAAAAGCCTACCGAAACGAAGTAACCGTCAGGGTAAATGACGAAACGGTAAAGACTGAAAATTGATTTCACTTGGGTATAGAAGTCTATTTTAGACACGGCCTATTAGTGGTTGCTGAACAACTTGGTTTGAATATTCACCGCCGGGGCCGTATGAGCTAGAAGTCATATCACGACCACGTAAAATGCTCATTGCTTTTTGCAAATATTGACGGTTTACATTTACGATGCTTCCGTTAATTTGATTGTGTTCTTTGCAAGCAAATGCAGTGGTGCGTAATTTTGTTACTAAGATTTTCAAAGCTGAAGCATCTGTCGCGGTTTGATTTGCAATAAAGGCATCAAGCCCATCTTTTCCTGCAGGAAAACCTTCTATTTTTAACATCTCTTCGCGTTGGCGACTCAGCTGTTCCAGACGTACTACAAAAGGTTGCTTTTTGACTGATATTTCATCCATTACTTCAGTATCAGACGCTGTTAAAGCATCACGCTCACCCTCAAGCAGACTCAGCAGTTGTGCTGCCGTGTCTTGTTCTGCTTTCAGTATGCCACTCAGTTGTTGTAATGATGTCATTGCCATTATATTTAACCTGCTAGCCCGTTATTAGAGCTGTGTTTCAAAATCAATTATATTCTGCGCCAATTCAGCAGCATCAACCGTATAAGAGCCATCTGCAATCGCAGCGCGTAAGGCCTCTACACGTTCACTATTTACAATAGGCGTATCTTCTAAGGTTTTTTGTATTGACTGCAATTGTGTTGCCTCATTTGTCAAACTCACGGTATCTGTTCTAGCTGTAACCGCTTGCACACTTTGTGATTTATCACCATCACGGCTACCGTTCTCACCAACTTTGGTAGAATTCAACCCTGACTGCGCTGTCGTTTTTATATTATTTATTTCTGACATTGTTCTATTTCCTATAAAGTCTGATTACTACATCGACCCCATTTTTAAAAACTTTAGTATAAGTCACACTTTTATTTTTAACCTAATACTATTTTCAATTTCACATTGCCACTTTTACAATGCCGGGGGCTTCTACAATGCCCTCTACCACGCGTTTTGATGAGCTATTTTTAACTTTTACTTTCTGACCTAATTGCGCATCTGCTAAAGCCGTTCCATTCATTCTTACCTCCATCTTACCCACCGATGCAACTAGCATAATTTGCTCTCCTCGCCGAACTATTTTCTGAGGCCTAACACTATTCAGTGTGACAACCGATCCCATAGATGTAGCGTATTTTACTTGTTGACCAATGAGCGGCTTTGTATCAACAAGATAACCTTGCCGTAACGCAGCAATGTCTCGTGTTTGCTTTTTAATATCATTTTCTGTGATGATGTGATTTGCAGGTAATGATCGATTTGCAACAACAATCGGTTTGAATACTCTTACTTTTACCGGAACATACACCGTCCACGTCGTTGGAAAGCTACATTTTACTCCAATAGTTTGATTACCAATTGTGGTGGCAGCCGTTTTTGTAAACACTTCCAACTCTGAACTACAACGCTTTAATCTCAACCTAGGATCTAATGACGCCAGCGCCACTTGCGGATTATCATGCTGCATTTGTGCTTGTTTTAAGGCATATTCATAAGCTACTTGTTCAATATCACCTAATGCGTGCAACCCTTCAGCCTGCACATTAAGCGCTAACAGACCCCCTAAGATAAAACTTAATTTTTTACAAAACATTACTTACTCCAATGTGCCAAATTACTGGCATCATCATTACTTATGATTAAACAAAGCAAAGACTGTGCCTAGTTGTTATTTATGGTATTCAAGAATCAATATTACAAACCGATAACTATTGTGACAATACACAAAATAAATAGGGTAAATTCATGGCTAGCATGCTTGATGGCGTAGATCAAAGAACACAATTAGTAGGTAAAAATAGACTAGAGTTATTACTTTTTCGGCTCTCAGGTAGGCAATGTTACGCTATCAACGTGTTTAAAGTACAAGAAGCCATTCCCTGCCCAGCGTTAACCAAGATCCCACATTCTCACCCTGTTGTACGAGGTGCTGCACACATAAGGGGTAAAACAATTAGCATATTTGATTTATCAATGGGCGTGGGTGGCCGACCCACTGAAGATTTAACAAAATGCTTTGTGATTATCACAGAATATAATCGTTCTATTCAGGGGTTTTTAGTCAATAGTATAGATCGTATCGTTAATACCAGCTGGGCAGATATTCTACCGCCTCCTAACGCCGCTGGTAATGATAGTTATATGACCGCCATTACCAAAATTGATGATGAACTTATAGAAATCATTGATGTTGAAAAAGTCATGGCTGAAGTAATTGGAGTAAGTAATGGGGTCTCATCAAATCTAGTCGAAAATTTTATATCTCAAAATTCAGAGGATCGCCCTCATATTTTAGTCGCCGATGATTCCAGTGTCGCACGCAATCAGATAAAGCGCACAATGGATCAAATTGGTGTTGATACGACCATTGTACGTGATGGTGAAGAGGCATTACAGCAGCTAAGAGCATGGGCTGACGACGGTATTGATGTCAGTAGTCATATTTCCATGATTATCTCTGATATTGAAATGCCTGAGATGGATGGTTACACCCTAACAACTGAAGTTAGAAAAGACCCTCGTTTTCAAGGTATCAAAATCTTATTACACAGCTCAATGAGTGGCGAATTTAATAAAAATATGATCGAACAAATTGATGCTGATAAATTTATTCCCAAATTTTCACCTGATGATCTGGCATCAACGGTACAAGAGCTTATTGAAGAATGGAGATCAGAGCAAATAGCTTAAAAAAAGGCGCATAAAGCGCCTTTTAAAACAATCAATTCGATATTGTACTTGTCAGATCAGGCGGCATCGGGATAACCTTGTTTCTCTCAGTGACAGTATCGGCTTTAGCCCGCATTAAATTGGTGCCAACAAAACCACCAAAACGATAGACCCAGTTTTGCACTTTTGCATTTATCTCATTTACTTCCTGTTGAACTTGCTCTGGCGTTTTTAATACGTCCATTTTCACAATGTCTGCAGGGGCTGATTTTATAAGTGAAGCATCATATTCAGCTTTAAATGTTGAGTGATAAAAACCATCAATAAATGAGGTATCAACCGTTATTTTTAAGCCATCAAAGGTAACAAATACAGCGGTAACCACTTCTGAGTCACCACGAGAAAAATCTTTCTTCGGCTGAACATCTTCCATACGTAATTGGAATAATGTGCCGGCCATATCATAACCCAACTGCTCATATTTGAAGATGGTTTTATCTAAATCTTCAGGTGTTCCAAACTTATCTTTTTTACCAAGATTCACGAGGGTTACCTTAGCACCATTTGGCTGAATAACGTCAACCTCGGCAATACGTTCACGTGCAATATCAATCACCTCACTATCAACCCAGTTCAACATAAGTGGGTTAATATTCAAATAACCTTCTGCTAACCAAGCTCGCTCTTCACCTGCACGTCGCACATAGAAACGCCTAGCACCTTGTGTCTGGCCTACTTCTCGCTCATTCCCTAAAATTAAACTAGCGGCTTCTTTATCACCACTTAACATGGTGATTTGAATAGACTCGCCACCATCTTCGACACCCTCAACACCTAATAATATATATTGTTCAGGATCAGCTGTTTTACGCTCAATGATCTTTGCTTCACTAATATCAATTAATGCTCGTTTGACCAAGTTAAAATCAGCTAAGTGGTTCCAGCGTTCTTTGACAAACCAATCTTCGCCCTCTTTATATAGGGTAAATTCATCTTGACTGCTTTTGACTTTAATCGTATCAACACCACTTAATTTCTCGAATAATTCTGGAAATAGGAGTGAATAATCATCCGTCGTCTCTGTTGGCCGTTGTATTGTTATCAGCATCAGAACAACCATGACGACTGTCACAATAGCTAAGATTGTAAGGCTGTTTAATTTTTTAATCATTTTATCTAAACCCACGAATTCTAAATATTTAAGAGCAATCAATTATTGCTGGTGTCTTCCTTTTGTACGTTTCCGGACACGCAACCAACCCGTTATAATCGCTAGTAGCGCCACAATAAGTGGTACCAATCCAATATTATAAAACTTCAGTTTTGTATCTAAGTCATCAATATCTTTACGTAAATTTGCCTGTACTTCACGCAATTTCTGTTGAAGCTTGTTTACAGTAATACGTAACTCTGCAATTTCTTGTTGCTGTTCAGGATTTAAGATATCTTCACCGCTACCACTACGTTCTACTTGCATTCTAGCAATACGTTGCTTTGTCTCATCGAGTGTTTTTTGTAGCTCACGCTCTTGAGTACGGTAGTGTTTCTCAGCTTCTTGTTTGAGTGCCACGACACGGTCAAATGGACGTGAGAAACCAGCACGCGAACGAACACTAATCAAGCCATGATTACCTGACATATCATCAATCGCATTAATCAGAAAATCAATATTATTTGAAGTGTTATAGGCAATTTGCTCGCCATAAAAATCTTGTAATTGAACCCAGAATCGATCTTGCAACATATCAACATCGGCTATTGCAATAACATCAATAGATTGTTTCGATTCGTCTAAATGGCTAGTGAATTTTTTCACGATGCCATCTTTATTGGCACCGCCATTAGGGAAAGCCGTTTTAGTCATACCGTTCACTCGAACAGCATAAGGATAACTCAATGTGCCTGCTGCATATTTTGTCAACAAAGCCCGCGGATCATTACGAAACTGTACAATACGCTTATCCACTAACATCGCTTCATTACTAGATGAAAATAGTGGCGTTATTGTCGTTGTCGCACCTTCAATCGTCTCAAAGCGCCCAACGGTGGCAACTTCTAACTTCTTAAGCTGGCTTGTCACCGCTTGTTCATGACTTAACTGATCAGCAGGAAGACTTTGCCATAATACATAATCAATAGGCTTATTGCCTGTTCGGGCACCGAAATCAACTTTAATCGCTGTTTTCCTATCGGCCACAACATCAGCACCATTACGTTTAAAGCCCCATGCCTCGAATAATTCAGGTAGATTTGAGCTGCGTGAATAGACCATCGCGGCCATTGGATTATCAGGATCTTTTTCAGGAATATCTGCCTCAGAATAAGGATCAACAAAACTGATCAATTTTCCGCCATTGAGCACGTATTGGTCAACAGCATAAAGCGTGCCTTCTACCATATCTTTGGGATGAATTAACACCAGTACGTCGATGCTAGAAGGAATTCTCTGAATATCAATTGGCAAGACTGTCACATTAAATAACTGTCTTAATTCAGCCATAAATGCCCATGGTTCGGCCCCATCTGATGATGGTACTTCACCTTTTAATGGATCGTAATCCTCACCATTAACTTCCAATGTACTGATCACGCCAACTGTTTTTCTATTTGAGCTAGACAACTTATAAATCAGTTTTGTTACATCATATTCAAGCACATCTTCTTTTTCAGGCTGGAAGAAAGGAATACTTTCAACGCCATCAAGCAAATTATTGCCTGCCAAACCAAAATATAAAGGATCATCTTCGCCTTCAATCGGAACACCTTGCAAACCATACTGTTTAGCTCTTTGCTCATTATCGGTATAAGGCATTGGGTTAATGGTAATCAATTCAATCTTACCATTTGATGCGCGACGATATTCTTCAAGTAATTCTTTCACCCGCTGTGCATAGGACTTCAAACTAGGAAGTTCTTGAGCCACTTGTTCTGAATAGTAGAACCGAAGTGATATAGGATCATCTAAAGACTCAATAATATTGAGTGTACCTTCAGACAAGGTATAAAGTTGATCTTCTGTTAAATCAATTCGAGCCGATTTCAAGTTACCGTTTGTTACAATGTTAAACGATAAAAATAAGATAACCGCAAGAATTAAACCTGTAGTTGATAATAATTGTTTATTCATCTGTATTATGTCCTAATCGGCCTTACGAGCGTTAATAACAATGGCATTCGCAAATAACCAAACCAAAATGGCCGAAACAAAATACAACATATCTCGCATATCAATCACGCCTTTAGAAATCGCATCAAAGTGGGTTAAGAAACTAAATGAACTGATGGCCTGAACTAAAGCTGTTGGCGCCCAACTACTAAAGAAGTCCAATACAATTCCGTAGCCACTTAATACAAAAATCAAACTGACTATAAGACTTAGAACAAAAGCAATAACTTGATTTTTTGTTAATGCAGAAACACACGCACCAATCGCTAAAAAACCACCTGCCATTAGAAAGCTACCAATAAATCCAGCAAAAATAACACCGTTATCAGGTGAGCCCAGATAATTTACCGTGATCCAAAGTGGAAAGTTCAGCATCAATGCCAACCCCGTAAATGCCCATGCGGCCAAAAATTTACCTAATACAGCGTCAATAACTGAAACAGGCAATGTCATTAATAGTTCAATTGAGCCATTTTTACGCTCTTCTGACCATAAACGCATTGAAATCGCCGGTATTAATAGGACATATAACCACGGATGGATAGAGAAAAATGGATATAAATCAGCTTCTCCCCGTTCAAAGAAGTTACCCATGAAAAAGGTTGAAAAACCGGTTAGCAATAAAAAGATGATAATAAAAACATAAGCCACAGGGGTTGCAAAATAACCGCTGATTTCACGCTTCATAATAAACCAGATATTTTTAAGATTCATTACGCGTCTCCCATTGTAATTGTCCGGAAAACTTCATCTAATCGACCATGCTCTGCATATAAAGAATCAATTTGCCAACCTTTATCACGTATACTCTGTGATAATTCAATTGTCATCTGTTGTGCCTCTTTCGGGTAAACACGTACCCCTTTTTCCGCAACTAAGGTTTCAACTTTTGATACAAAATTAAGCGTATTAAGAAAATCAGTTAAGGCTGTTATTTCAACACCTGCCACAGCCACACAAACCGCATTATGATAGCGTGATATCGATTCAAGTTCGTGAGGTGTACCATCAAACTTAATCTTACCGTTAGCAATCAGTACATTGCGTGTGCACATCGCATGCACTTCTTCTAAGATATGAGTCGATACAATAATGGCCTTATCGGCGGCCATCTCATTAATTAATGTCCGCACTTCATGTTTTTGATTCGGATCAAGACCATCTGTTGGCTCATCCATAATAAGTACCGGTGGGTTGTGCAAGATTGCCTGCGCCAAACCTACACGACGTTTATAACCTTTAGACAATGTTTCGATAGGTTGAAACATTACATGCGTAACGCGCGCACGTTCCGCCGCAGAATCAACGGCGCGTTTTTTGGCTGCACCGGTTAAACCACGAATATCAGCAATAAATCTTAGAAAGCCATCAGGTGTCATATCAGCATAAGCTGGCGCGCCTTCTGGCAAATAGCCTAAGCTTGCTTTTACCGCAATAGGATCAGTAATAACGTCATGACCGCAAACACGCACTGTACCCCGAGTCGGCGCTAAAAAGCCTGTAATCATTTTCATGGTCGTAGATTTCCCAGCCCCATTTGGACCTAAGAAGCCTAAAACCTCACCTTTTTTAACTGAAAATGATACGCCATCTACCGCTTTGATTTCACCAAAGTGCTTTGTTAAATCTTCAATTTCGATTCTCAATGTCATACTATTAAGGACACCTTTATTATTCAATATATTTTTGCAAACCGCATATTATTCGGAGCTTAGGGGGGGCAAGTCAAGTTTGATTTACTGTGAAGAAGCTCTATACTTACATAATCAGCTCTAGGAACAATCAAAAATGGCATTTAAACAACTCTCACAAGGCATTAAAAATATTGGGTGGCGCATCCAAGACGATTTAAGTGATCCGTCTGCGCGCTCTCAAATTATTAAAACAGCGCGTTTTATTTTTATCGGTATCATTTTAATCTTTACACTTCTTGTACTATGGATGAATCGTATCCCAGCTCCATTTGATCCTGTAAAGAATGCAATTGAAATAGCTACTGAAAAACAACAAAACATAGTCACAGGTTACACCTCAACAGTGACAGTAATAACGTTAGCAAAAACACTTCTAAACAAACCTGGAGGCTATCTCAGTAACGATGTCACTCCCCCTTCTATATGGATGGACAATGTACCTAACTGGGAGTTCGGTGTATTAGTACAAATTCGTGATTTTTCTCGGGCACTACGAAATGATATTAGCCGCTCACAATCCCAGTCATTAGAAAACACCGATCTCGCTATCGCCGAGCCACAATTTAATTTTAATTCTGAATCATGGTTATTCCCACCTTCAGAACACGAATATAAAAAAGGGATTGTTGCACTCGAATCCTATTTAGCAAGACTCAGTAGCGAAGAACAAACTAATGCACAATTTTATGCTCGCGCAGACAATCTGGCAGATTGGTTAGCCATTGTCCAAAAACGCTTAGGTAGTTTATCTCAGCGTTTGACAGCAAGTGTCGGTCAGATAAGAATTAATACAGACTTAGCCGGTGACGCGGCAGCGCAACAGTCAACATCTTCATCTGCAGAAATAGTTGCCAAAACACCATGGTTACAAATCGATGATGTATTTTATGAAGCGCGAGGCACCTCTTGGGCTTTAATTCATTTATTAAAAGCTATGGAGCATGACTTTTCTACCATTTTGAAAAAGAAAAATGCACTGGTCAGCCTACGCCAAATTATTCGTGAATTAGAATCAACTCAAGACACCGTTTGGAGCCCAATAATCTTAAATGGTAGTGGATTTGGAATGCGAGCCAATCATTCACTGGTCATGGCCTCTTACATTTCACGCGCTAATGCTGCAATGATAGACTTGCAAGCCTTATTAAACCGTGGTTAATTAGACTTAGTTCACGTAATAGACTAAAATTGTATAGTTAAACTTTCATATAATTTTAAGGATAAGCTCCCATGAATAAATTTACAGCTACTTTACTACTTTCTTCTGCATTAATGCTTTCTGCCTGTGATCAAGCACAAGATGCCGCTGACTCTGCCGCAGAAATGACTAGCGATGCAATCGAAGCGACATCTGATGCAGCAAGCTCTGTTGCTGATAGCGCCTCTGAAATGGCCGGCGATGCGATGGATGCAACTTCTGATGCGGCTAGCGCTGTTGCCGATGGTGCTTCTGAAATGGCAAGTGATGCTGTTGATGCTACTTCTGATGCAGCTAGTGGTGCAGCTGATATGGCTAGTGATGCGTATGACGCGACTAAGGGTGCAGCAAGTGATGTAGCCGATAGTGCTTCTGAGATGGCTAGCGATGCGATGGATGCTACATCTGATGCAGCTAGTGCTGTTGTTGATGGCGCTTCTGAAATGGCTACTGATGCTGCTGATAGTGATATCGTTGAAAAAGTTAAAGAAATGGCTACAGATGCAATGGATGATACTGCTACTGAAATGCCATCTGAAGATGCGGCAAAAGATGCTGCTACTGACTTAATGCCCCATTAATTAGTACAAGTTTAATACCTTCAGGTACTAAATAAAAAAGCCGGTAATGCATTTGTATTACCGGCTTTTTATTGCCTGCTATTCTATCGCATCTGGATAAAACAGCTGTTGCCCTGCTTTTTTGAAATTAGCAATAATTGCTTGTCCTTGTTCACTTGTCACAAAATCAATATATTTTGTAGCCAATTCATATTTTACGTGACCATACTTTTTAGGGTTCACCGCCATCACGTGATAGGGGTTAAACAAGGCAGTACCCCCTTCAAATAATATCTTTAAACTTATTTTGTTTGCATACGCGATTTGTGTGCCACGATCTGTCAAAGTGTAAGCCTGCTTTTCATCAGCCATTTTTAATACTGCACCCATGCCCTGACCAGCCTGAATATACCATTTACCTTCAGGTAAATTATCCGTGGTTAAATTCAGCTTTGTCGTAAACCATAATGTCTTTTCTTTTTTATGCGTGCCTGAGTCATCACCTCGTGAAATAAATTCTTCGTGCATCACGGCAATATTTTGCAAAGCTTTAGAGGCAGATGTAGCAGATGAAATATTCGCAGGATCAGCTTCTGGCCCTACAATCACAAAATCATTATGCATCACCGCTTTACGATCAATAAAATCACCTGATTCAATATATTTCAGCTCCGCCGCGGGTGCATGCACAAACACCACATCAACATCACCATTACCACCGATCTTCAATGCCTTACCTGTACCCACCCCGATCACATCTATTTTTACATTATATTTTTCTTCGAACACAGGGTGTAAAACAGCCAATAGACCAGAATTGTCCGTGCTTGTCGTTGTGGAGAGCTTTAAATGTTCAACTGCAAATACAGAAGAACTAACTAATATTAATCCCAACATTAACCATTGATTCAATTTCATTATAATTCTCTTACCCAGTGACCTGACTTACCACCCGCCTTTTCTAGTAAACGAATATCCGTCATAATCATGCCGCGATCTACTGCTTTACACATGTCATAAATCGTTAACAGCGCAATTTGTACAGCGGTTAAAGCTTCCATCTCAACACCCGTTTGACCACTGGTTTGCACTTGAACGCGACACTCTACCGCCACATCTTCTTCAATTATTTTGAAATCGACAGTCACTTTTGTCAGTGCTAATGGGTGACATAACGGTATCAAATCTGCGGTGCGTTTTGCCGCCATAATGCCTGCGATACGGGCAATACCTAATACATCGCCTTTTTTGTGATTGCCTTGTTTGATCAAATCCAAGGTTTTATCTAACATCATAATTTGACCTTCGGCCACAGCGGTTCGCTTCGTAATAGATTTATCACCCACATCGACCATATGCGCCTCACCACTTTGATTAAAATGCGTTAAATCTGACATGTCGAATAATCCTATAAAATGATATGCTGTTAATTCTGAATGAAGTGATGACAACAAGCAATGACAAATTTTACAGGATTAAAATTGCACGGCCAAAGGCTGCCGCGTAGCGGTGGCATACAAGGATGTATGCCATGAGTATTCAAGTTAAATTCTTTGCCAGTCTGCGTGAAAAGATGGGGGTAAGTGAATCTAAAATCGACTCCGTGGCTACCGCTGGCGAAGCATGGGATAGAACAACGAACAACGCTGAACGCCCAATCAACGTTTTGGTCGCTATTAATCTTGAATATGCCCAGTTTGACGATCCCATTTCTGATGGTGATGAAGTCGCCTTTTTCCCCCCCGTAACAGGCGGTTAATATGTCTGTTCAAATCTCACCACACGCTTTTGAACCGTGGCAATCTATCGCTGAACATCAGCAAAAATCTGCACTTGGCAAGCAGTTTGGCGCAACAGCCACTTTTATTGGTAGTATGCGTGATTTTAATGATGGTGAAAATGTATCCTCCATGGTGTTAGAGCACTATCCCGAAATGACACAGCGCTATTTAGAAAAGCTAGAGCAACAAGCTCATCAAAAATGGGATTTATTAGATACTCTGATTATTCATCGTGTGGGTGATATTTCACTAGCGGATCCCATTGTGCTGATTGCATGTTGGTCTGCACATCGCCGTGCATCGCTCGATGCCTGCAATTGGTTAATAGAAAAACTAAAACACAATGCGCCATTCTGGAAAAAAGAGACAAGGCAAGATGGTGAGCGTTGGGTTGAACGTAATACAGATGGGACTTAACAAGTTAAATTGTTGAAGCAAATCACAATTTAAAAAAACTGCAGTAATTTATGCTCGCCCTTGTGGCATACTCAGGTCATCACGATTTAGAGTAGTAATTGTATGAACTTCCAACAAAAACGAATTATTTTTACTATATCAGCTCTACTTTTGTTGGCAGGTTGCGCTTCATCTCCTACCTTTGTAAACGGCAATAAATCATTCACTGAGGCAGAAAAAAATTCCCAATTTAATGCCGTATATTTTAAAACAGAAAAGCAATTTATAACTGCTCCTCCACAATGTATTGCTATCTTGCCCTTTGAAAATATGACAGGTAATATAGTAAAAAACTCAACTGAGCGGCTTAAGTTAACTGACGAAAAGATTGAGCAATTACGCTGGATATTATATTCACATCTAGCCCCCTATTCATATCAAGATATAGAGCTAAAAAAAGTAGATCGCGCTTTATCTAAAATAAAAAATAAGCAACACTACGCCGCGATCGGGAAAGCGCTTAATTGTGATGCATTGTTAATCGGTGAAATCACTGAGTATGATGCCGACTTTTTAGGGCTTTATTCACAAATATCCATCGGTGTTGATTTGAAGTTGGTTTCAGCTAAAGATGATTCAGTGTTGTGGCAAGGTCATCATATAGCCAAAAGCCACGGCGGTGGCGTTCCTATAACACCTGTTGATATTGCTGTTGGTGTCTACTCTGCGACTGAAAATATCAGCGACGAACAAGTGGTGCGTGTTGAAGATGATCTATTTAGACGGTTATTGTCGACATGGCAATTAGATCATATCTCACCACAACAAAGCAACACAGTGTTAGCTGAGATAGATGTAGAAGCATTTCATGTAATAGCACAAAAACTGTTTTTGCGTAAAGGCCCAGGCCGGCATTTTAATGCTCAAGATGTTTTAAATCACAATGAACAACTTACATTAATAGACTCGCAATATTCACCTTGGGTGCAGGTGAAGGTTGCTGATGGTCAACTTGGTTATGTTCACAATAAATACATTGAATCTAATTACTAATCGCTCATTAAATCAGCTTGAAGCTAGTGACTAGAACCTTAGACTTTAAAGTCTTTAACTAAGTTATTTAGTCCGGAAGCAAATTCTGCCAAGTCTCGACTAGATTGAGAACTTTGTTCGGCAGCATCCACAGTCTGTTCCGATGCATTATTAATGCTCGCCACATTACGGCTAATTTCAACCGACACGGCACCCTGCTCTTCAGCAGCTACTGCAATTTGGCTGCTCATTCCACTAATTCTTTTAACGACCTCTGCAATAGTATTTAAGGCATCACCAGCAGAACTAGCTTGTTCAACAGCACTACTAACATGGTTCTGACTTTCAGTCATTGAAGAAACCGCATGTTTAGATCCTTGCTGAAGTTGATCTATCATTTTGGTGATTTCACCGGTTGCTTCTTGTGTGCGGCTCGCTAAGGCTCTCACCTCATCAGCAACCACAGCAAAACCACGGCCCTGTTCACCTGCTCGAGCGGCTTCAATGGCAGCATTAAGCGCTAGCAGATTAGTTTGTTCTGCAATCCCACTAATCACATCTAATACACTTGAAATATCTATTGTCTTTTGTTCTAAATCTGTAATTGTTTCGCTCGTGCTTTCAATAACTCCAGCTAAACCTTCAACTGTTGAAATCGTTCCTTGCATCGATTGTAAACCTGTATTTACGTAGTCTATAGCTTCATTAGAATCCATGGATGTTTGCGTCGTATTTTTCGCAATATCATTCACTGTAAGCGACATTTCTTTCATTGCTGCAGCTAACAGAGCGGTTTCATTTTGTTGCTGATAAATAGCATTGCTAGTTTTTTCAGTAATAATTGATGTTTTATCCAATTCATCAGCAATCTTGTTGTTTGCTTGAATAACATTATGAAAAGTCCGTTGCAATGATTTCAGTTTATGGTTAAAGGCTTTGGCTATCTCAGACACCTCATCACTACCCTCTTCAGTAGCGCGGAGAGTCAAATCACTATTTTTATTTACTGTGAGTATTGTGTTTTCTAATTCAGTAATTGGATTAACAATACTACGCGAGACTATCAGTGAAACAATCACCCCAGCCAGCATTCCCAATAATAATAATAACCAAGAAATAGTTACCGATGTTGCTGTTTTTTCTGTCACCAAATCCTCATCATCAAGTAATAGTTGTGTCTGATTATCAGACATTTCTTTTAAAATAACCTTAATTCTGAACCCAATCGGTGCCGCTTTAGTTCCTAACCAATAGTTGGCTAAGTTCCAAGTTTCTTTGGATCTAAGTTCTAACATTTTAGATGGTAACGGCGCAAATTTTTCCCTAGCCTCTTGAAAAATATTAAATGATTTAACTTGTAAATAATCCAATAAACTTTTGTTGCTTTTTAAGTCAGCAAAGCGCTTATTATTTTTGTCCCATAACCTTTCAAAATTCTCTTTATATTTATCATCACCTGACAATAGATATCCTCGTATATTTGCTAGAGACAAACCAAGTGTTCCTTGAACATCAGCCATCATTCCTAATAAAGCCTTTCGCTCTGGCGTTGCACTTAACTTAGCTTCTAAATCAATCATCAAAGTAATTTGTTTAGCCATAGTGGTAGCTTGGGGTACAGCCTGCTTATAAAGCATCTCTATAGCCGGTACATTTTGTACTGTTTGAGCTATATCTTCAATTTTTTGCTGTTCCTTTTCAAATTCTTGAAGTAACGTTTTTAATTCAGCTAGGCGAGCAATATTCTCAGGATTAGTCCAATGTATTGATTTTTCTTCTAAAATAGCTAGAGAACTCTTTATCTCAGTATCCCATGCAATTTGACGCTCATCCTTAAACTTGCCTTCACCTAAGATTATCCAGCCTCGCAAAGCTGCCAAGGCGTGATTCACTCCATTAAGAACACTGGCACTTGCTGCCGCAGTCGGCACACGTAATTGAATTACTTTTTGAGATTGCTTCTCAAGCCCTTTTATTTGCCAAATAGCATTAAATGATGCAATTGCAATTATTATCATCAAGGCGGCAAAGCCAAACATCAACCTTTTGCCAATTTTGAAATTTCTCATTCTTTATCTCACTCCAAAGTAACTAAATCTAAATACAGACAATCACAACCAAACACACACATTAAAACGTCATTTTTTGCCGCTTTTATATCTACTAAAAACACCTTAATCGATTGTTTAAACAGCAATTACACACATATTCTTATATATGTATTGATTGTCACATTTACTCTTAAAAAGAAGTAGCAATAACCATACCAAAAGTACCTATACTAAATTTTGTACTAATAGAAATTGAATCCAGATGTTCATTTTCTTAACTATTTTTAAATTTTCTGCTAGAGTTAGGTGAAACAGATCACATTTTTGTGCTGTTTTGGAATGAATACCCCTAGGGGAACACTAGAATTATTAATCATATAAAGGAAAAGCAATGGAAAGTTTATTACCAATGATTATTCAACTTATCAGTGGTGCCGTTGGTGGCAACGCTGCGGGTTCTTTAATGAAAAACCTATCTCTTGGCACAGTTGGAAACTCAATTGTAGGCCTTCTTGGTGGCGGTATTGGTGGTCAAGTAATGGGTATGTTAGGTATGGGCGGAGCAGCTGCTAGCAGTGGTTTGGATATAGGCAGTATTCTCAGCACTGTTGCTGGAGGTGGCATCGGTGGTGGTGTATTATTGGCTGTTGTAGGTATGATTAAAAAAATGCTTGTTAAGTAACAGCTATAGTATTTATACCTATAATCATTCAAACCCCAGTTTTCAGAATGAAAGGGGATTGGTTTAACAATCCCCCTTTTTTTGTTTTACTCAATTTATTATATTTCAATAGTAATTATTTCCTGTGCTAAATTAAAACTTTCTAAATACTTTGCAATAGTAGTAAATGTAGCTGTTCTTATTTGCCCTTTATGATCGGACTTGCTTACACCTGCAACAAACATTGAACCCAAAAATACCTTAAACGGTGAAATGTGAATATCTTGGGCAACAAAATGTTCTTTAGCAATTTTTTTCAATTTACTTTCATCAGCTGTTCTATAAATGGATGCATTAATTACATCCAAAACATACTCTGTACAATTTTGATAGATCGAATTATTGGGGTTAGACATCACAGAATAACTAGGATTATGAAGTGCCGTATATTTCGAAGTACCCACAAACATTAGTAAACGTTTTTGTAATTCTGGTGTGGGCACAACAATACCGACCTTAGCTTCATATACATTTGCTAAAAAGTCGATTGTATAATCGGTGACCAATTTACTCTCTGCACCATTTTCATCACTTTGATACAAATTATAATAGGCATAACCAAGAATAGTGCGACCATCTTGTGTTTGAGCCTGCGAATAAACGCCAAAAGCAACATGCGTATAAATTACACCATCAGGTAGCACTTTCGGATCACGTCCATTTCGACCGATAATAAATACACGCACACCTTTTTCAGCCATCGTTTTTTCTACTTTTTTTGTTAACACTACAATTTCTTCAATAGAAAACTGAGCTTCACCTCCTTGCTGACTATCAGCCCATGCAGGGCTGATAATCATTGTTACTAGCAATAAACTAAATGCAATAACAAATTTTAATTTTCCCATGACTACTCTCCTTGCATTGCTTGGTCAGGTGAGATGGTTGAAGTAATGATTTCATCAGTGATAGCTAATGGCTCACCTATTGGTTGATTTGCTGAGTCCCAAAGTGCATGACCGGCTTGTCCGCTTACACCACCCACTACACCTACTACCATTAAAGGAACAGCCACAATACCTGAAACTATTTTTACGCCTGCCACCGATGTTTGTGCAATAGCTTGAGCCGAATGTGCTGATGCCTGAGACAGATGTTGAAAAGGTCCAGCCGCCATGGCACTGGTAGCTCCAAAGAGCATCGAAGTTATAGTAATCAATTTAATTATCTTAGATTTCATATTTACATCCTTTTATTTCATAAAGCCAAATTGGCTAGAAATAAATTTACATGGAAGAATATAAATATGAAACCTTTATATCAAATGTATATCTTTTTGATACTAATGGTATTGTTTAACGATACCTTTAGTCAGCTTTGCCCACTATGCTTGACTATACCCTTTAGCATCCGCTAAAGTCTCAAATGCTTTATTAGTCGTAAAGAATACCTCCCCCGATAATGACTGAAGTAAAGGGGAATACTTTAACTTGTCATAAACAGGGCCTTTTATTTCTGCTAAATGCAACTTACATTCTTGTTCTAATAAATCACAGTTTAGTTCATTGAGCACTTCCATCGCAGTGGTGTCCACCCTATTGACGGCATTCATGACCAATACAAGATCGGTCATCTCTTTTACTTTCGATATCTCGTTACTGAGCCGTGCTTCAACTGCATTTAGATTGCCAAAGAACAAACTTTCATCAATACGTATTAAGAGTACGTTCGGAATAGTTTCAACATGATGTCGCGCTATATTTCGAAAATGCTCTGTTCCTGCAATACGCCCGATTACGGCAATATGTGGAATGCTGGCACGATATAGCAAGGTGGCAAGAGATAAAGTCACGCCTAAGACAATTCCACTTTCCAACCCTAATAAAATAACACCACCCGCAGTACCTAATAGAGCGAGTCCATCGGCTTTATCATATGACCACGCATGTTTAAATGATTTAAAATCGACCATGCTGATAGCGGCAACCATAATATTGGCTGCAAGCACTGTCAACGGTAGGCGGGCGAGCCAATGTGATGCGCCTGCAACAATTGCCATCATAATAAATGCGGAGACAATACCTGCTAATGGTGTTTGTGCTCCCGATGCTACATTAACCGCTGAACGTGATACACCACCACCCACCGGCATTCCACCATAAAATGCGGCAACAATATTAGATGTCCCTAGACCCACTAGTTCAGCATTAGGCTTGATTCGCTCCCGCCGCTTGATAGCGAGCGATTCAGCTATCGATATGCCCTGCACCATACCAATCAAAGCCATTAGTAAGGCCGGCATGGCAAGTGTTTTAATGCTGTCATATCCGGGTAAAAAGAATTCAAAACCCGGTAAACCTTCCGTTATATGCCCAACGACGGTTACATTGGCAGTCACATCAAGCTTAAAATTCACCACCAGCACAGTGGCAAAAAAAACAATCACTAACGGTACCAATCGTGCAATGAATGTTGCACGATTATGGCTCAGCCCAAAAGAAGTCAGTAGTGAAGCCAGATAAGTGCGAGATAGTATAAGGATCAAAAAGGTGGTTAATCCCATCACCATCGTCATATAATTATTATCAGAAAACTGTTGCGTTAGGGTATTAAACAGAGCTCCTATTCCTTGCCCCTGATAAGAAATTCCAAGTAATGATTTGAGTTGACTGATAATGATAAGAACAGCCGATCCTGAAATAAAACCACTCATCACGGGTCGGCTTAATAGTTGTGATAAAAAGCCCAAACGAAACCAGCCAAAAAGTAACAATATCAAGCCTGAGAACAGTGCGAGGCTGGCTGATAGCATAATATATTCCGATGAGCCCGGGGTCGCCATCGGGCTTAAAATGCTATAGGTCATAATCGCTGTAATAGCGACCGGCCCCACCGCCTGCACCATGCTACTGCCAAATATTATATAAGCTAAAACAGGGAATATACTGACGTAGAGGCCAAAATGCGGCGGTAGACCTGCTAACAAGGCATAAGCCAAACTTTGCGGTATCACCAGAATAGTGAAGATCACACCCGCTAGAACATCATGACTTAAATGTTTAGCTTGATAATGTTGTAACCAGCTAGGAATCATTTTATTGACTATTTTCATACCACTATTGTTCTTAGATTTTATTCTTATTTTTCTGAACCTAAGTCCAGAGAGTCCCATAATTCATCAATTCGAACCACCACATCGGCATCACGCTTAATCGGTCGCCCCCATTCGCGATCTGTTTCTCCGGGTAGTTTATTGGTAGCATCCATCCCCATTTTTGACCCTAAACCTGAAACGGGAGAGGCAAAATCAAGATAATCTATCGGCGTATTCTCGATTAACGTAGTATCACGTGAAGGATCCATACGGGTAGTAATCGCCCAGATCACATCATTCCAGTCACGTATATTGACATCATCATCGACCACGATAATAAACTTGGTATACATAAACTGGCGCAAAAATGACCAAATCCCCATCATTACGCGTTTGGCATGCCCGGGATATTGTTTTTTCATACTGACCACTGCCATGCGGTATGAACAGCCTTCAGGTGGCAAATAAAAGTCTACAATTTCGGGGAATTGTTTTTGTAAAATAGGTACAAATACTTCATTCAACGCCACACCTAAAATAGCGGGTTCATCAGGTGGTCGACCTGTATACGTACTATGGTAAATAGGGTTTTTGCGTTGGGTGATGCGCTCTACTGTGAATACAGGGAATGTCTCTACTTCATTATAATAACCGGTGTGATCACCATAAGGGCCTTCATCCGCCATATCATCAGGGTAAATAAAGCCTTCTAATACAATTTCTGCACTGGCAGGCACTTGCAAATCATTGCCAATACATTTAACCAATTCTGTTTTTGAACCTCGTAGCAATCCTGCAAAGGCGTATTCTGACAAGGTATCAGGTATTGGGGTTACTGCAGCCAAAATAGTCGCAGGATCACAGCCCAACACGACACTGATAGGGAACGGTTCACCGGGATGCTCTGTTTGCCATTCTTTAAAATCTAATGCGCCACCTCGTTGTGATAACCAGCGCATAATTACGCGGTTTTTGCCAATGACTTGTTGGCGATAGATCCCCATATTTTGTCGTGGCTTGTGAGGGCCTTTAGTAACAACTAATCCCCATGTTATGAGTGGTGCAACATCTTCAGGCCAGCAATGTTGGATTGGGTATTGGCCTAAATCAACATCATTTCCTTCAATAATTTGTTGTTGGCATGCCGCTGATTTGACCACTTTCGGTGCCATATTAAGAACTTGTTTAAATATGGGCATTTTCTGCCACGCGTCTTTCATGCCTTTGGGTGGTTCAGGTTCTTTTAAATAGGCTAACAGCTCACCTACCTCGCGTAAGGCTTCGACCGACTCTTCTCCCATACCAAAAGCCACCCGCTTCGCTGTACCAAATAAATTAGCCAACACAGGAATATCACTGCCTTTAGGGTTTTCAAATAAGATGGCAGGACCACCAGCCCGTAATACCCGATCACAAATCTCAGTCATTTCTAAAACAGGATCAACTTCCAC
>JALSLH010000003.1 GCA_026988435.1 Methylophaga sp. | reverse complement strand
CGTTCCACGGCACCTGATACTTCTATTTTTTCACCTAGCTTTGCTTGCCCAACATAAGTATGCGTGAATGATAGGACATCGGGTGTCATCTCATCATCCACCACATACTGTGCCGGAAAATCAAAAGCACGATAATCATCAATCACCGTCGTTTTTATTGTTCGCATTCCTTGCTTTTTATACTGATTCTGATCAAATTCTATTTCATCGGCCAAACACACCATGCCAATATCAAACTTTGTTCCGTCAATCGCTGCTTTGTTCAATTTGCGATTTTCATGCCAAGAAAACTCATCAAAACTGAGCTCTCCTGCACGACGGTTATAATTGTCGTTCATTAGTGCTTTATCTAATTTAGACAACACTCTGTCAGCCAAGGCCAAAGCTAATGCTTCACGTGTTTTCTGAAATGTATCTCTCCCATAAACCACTAAATCTATATCAGATTTTTCATTTTGCTGATTAATTAACATTGAACCTGTCAGCCCTAAATTGTCGCGTTCAACTCCATAGTGCACCAGAATAGGGATTAATTTGTGTAATTTAACTTCAATTTCATCTCGTGGTTCTCGCTGCAAAATAGCTCGCAAACGTCGTTCAGGACGATGATGTTCGACAACATCTGACACCTTAACAGCATGAAATACAGCATCAACTTGTTCTGATTTATAATAATACTTTGGATAATTCTGTTGTAATAATTGATTAGCGTTCTCGGTATCTATTTTTACCCAGATACCATCATTTAAAACATAACGTAAAAAACAAGCTACTTTTCCCTCATGCGCCTGATAACTCACCACAGCAAAGATTAATCCTTCTTTCGTTTGGATAAAATCTTTAGGTAAATACGGGAAGGAAATATCTCTCATTGCAACGGCATATTATATACCTAATTGCTGGTTTCGTGTTATTTCTACAGTCGCCGTCCAATCCAAATCCACAAGCCCGTTAATGACAATATAATGAGTAATAAACCTATAATATCTAATAAATAGGTGCCTGCAATTTTGATGATGTGTCCATTGTGCAGATCTAAAATAAAACGCTCGACGGTAATGCCTTTTCCATGAAAATATTCTGCCAAGGCTATTTCAACACTTTCAGGCATATTTAAAGGAATACTCCAACCCACACCTTGCAAAGAAATACGTTCCCATTGATCCAATAAAAAGTCACTTCGCCATAAACCATCTCGCGTTTGAACGATAGGTTCACCATGAAACAAACCGATATTTTGAATGTGTGGAGGTATGCCTGCTGCAGCCCCCATACGCTCAATAAACTCACCATCATAATTAAGTAAAACTAGTGCATCATCTGTTGCTAAAACCATTAAATCATCTAACATTATCCCACCTAAAATAGCACGTTCTATGTGGGTGACCGGTTTTGCATCAACAAATATTTCAGAGCCAAATTGTGAGATAGTTCTATGACCTAATAAATACACTGCATCAGGCTCAACATTGCCGATATTATAATGCTTAAGTAACCAATTCCATGTTAAATAGCGATTATCTAATTCTAGATCCGAGCTATGATTTAGCATTATCCCCGTTACTGATAATATCAAAACAAACAAGGCAATAATGGGTCCAATCTTACGATGAAGGTTTCGTGAAAAACTCATGAATAAGTGCTCTAGTTATTTTTAGCTAGATATAATGCCAGCCTCACCACTTTTGTCATAGCCCTAACAGACAGGGTTGCACCTGAAATGCTGTCAATATGACGATCTAGCTGATCCTCAGTAAGTTCCGCTTCTTTGAATTGCTTGGTAAATGCGGGGTAACGGATCTCATCACCGCGGCTTTCTCGAAAAGCCAACACCTTCACCCATTCCACTTTATTATCAGCAATTACAATACCAAAATTAATCGGTTCAGTCTTACCAATTTCTTCCAATACCCAGGCGCTGCGCTGCTCATCCTGCCAGTAGCGTATTCTAAGACCGGCATAGCGATGTCCTAAAATATCTGCTACTTTTTTACTTACATCACCCTTCATCCAAATGACTTGGCTTTTAGGCACATTATTATCAAACGCTTCCGCTAGAAAATCTTTATCGGTTTGATAAATACCGCGTGCTGAAACAGAAAATGCGATTAAGAACAATAGAGTGCTTAACAATATTTTGCTTGTTATCTGTAAACTATATCTCTTCAAAATCGCCTTCCCAATCAACTCATTCATCACTTATAAAATGTTACAAGCTAATTTTAAAACTGATAACCAAGCCCTACATTAATACCATCTAACTCAGTTTTACCTTTTGGTACATCTTGGTCTTGGTAGTCAAGCTTAACCACCACATCTTTATGCGGCCACCAGTTGATCCCTAAGTCAATTTGCCCATATTCAGTATCAGTTGAATTGCCTGCTTGATTATCCCACTCGTTATAGCGAGCAAAGATCCCAAAGTTATCGCTGAATTTGTATGAAGGCTCAACATACCAACCTGTTTGCTCATCAGCGCCGACAGATTTAGGTCCATCACCATCTAAGTTCCAAGTTGCATATAAAGCACGAAGACCGAATCCACCCCGTTCAAACACGGCATGTGTTTCAAACAATGTACCGCTATCCACAGATGAATCTTGGCCTTGCGCTATGTCTTGTTGATATTGGATTGTTGCCGCCAATTCAAGACCAGGAACGCCTGTCCACTTTAAACGTGCAGTATAAGCAGGATCTTTGGCCGTTGCTTGTGCAACTTGACCTCGTCCTTTTCGAATTTTATAGTTAGTTCCAACATCCGTTTTTAATCCTGATGTCACTGCAACATCGTAAGAAAATCCTTCTGTAATCTCACCGCTGGCCATTAAACCACCTTCCCACCAAGTTGATGGAATAATATTTTTTTCTACTGGGTTACGCTCAGTACCGTAAAAGGTAGGTGGTTCATGTGTCTCATTCAAGATACCGACTGGCACTAAAAACAAACCCGCAGTTACAGTATTATTTTCATTTAGATCATATTGCAAATACGCTTGCTCTAATTCAACAGCACCAGCTCCGCCTTCGACAACTGCATGTTCCACTTCCAGCTCAGAGAAGAAACGTAAGTCATCGTTAAACTCATGACCAAAGAATAAAACAAAACGATGAAAATCAATTTCATCCTTATCAGAAGATCCATTTTGGTCATCTAGATTATTGTAATGCAACTCACCATAGCCGCCAATACTTGTTTTATCACCCAATAAACTTACATTGCTAACCGCTTCTTCCGTTGCTATAGCCACAGCTTCTGCTGCTTCAGTAGCATCTTTAGCCAATTTCTCATTCGAATCAACTTGTAGCTTTAAGCCATCATTCTCAGCTTTTAGTAGTTTATTCTGTTGCTGAACATTAGACAGCTGATCTTGAATTTGTTGCAACTTCTGCCAAATTTCTTCATTTGTTGGTGCCGCCGCTTGTGCTGCTGAAACCGCTGCCATTAAGCTGGCCGCTAACATCGTTCTTTTAAAAATCATTATATACTCCTTAATCATCACAAATTGATGTTGACGAGTATACTCACAACTTAATCTAAATGCAAATCATTCTTAGTTAGATTAAGTTGTAATCAATCACCTTTGAACTTTTCTCTCTTCTATATAGATCCCACCAAAGCTTTGCTCTCATCTTCCACTGATTTTTATTAGTAATATCAACGTAACTATCGACTAATATTTGATAATTACGTGATATCGAAAGTGCAATGCATGCATTTTTCTGTTCAAAGTAGATTTGTTCAAGCTGCTCATTTGCACTTAATATAAGATCGCGATCACGATAAAACCTTATTGAATGAGTACTCATGATAGACGAAGAGTGCTAATAGCTACAGACCGAACCATAGCCCAAACACCTTTTTGAGAAGGTTTATCTAAGCAGCTAAAATCAGATACATGTAATTTACCATCACGAATTAATGATTCTAATGTATGTGGATCAAATGCCAAGTGGATCGACTGATCTGTAGTGAATGAAAAGTTATCTATATTCATCATAATCTCCTTTTGTTGAGGTTATGATTATAGTTAAGCAATCACTTTAATGCAAATGATTCTTATTTAGATTGATAATCAAGACTTAATCATGACGATATCAGTTGCGCGAACCTTTGCGATTTTGCTTCCTTGCCGCTTCTGTGGCCTCTTTTTTAGCCCTGATTTCAGCCATTTCAATTAATTCAGCTTCCATCATTTCTGGTGTTTCTAAGGTAATGCGTCCGATGGTAATGTCTCGAAACTCCGTCAATACTATTTTTGCTGCACGGTCTAATTCAACCAAGCCACCGGCGCGTAAACAACCACGTTTAGCCCCTATAGCTTCCAATAGCGCTACTTCGTCTTCTGGTAATGCATCTAGGTGATAGCGCGCTTTTAATAACTCAGGGTATCGCTTGCGAAAATAACCGACGGCATACATGCCAATATCATCATTACTCACCGCTGTTTCTTTAATGGCTCCTGTGATAGCTAAACGATAACCACCATGTTTATTTTCTAATTTTGGCCACAAAACACCAGGTGTATCTAGCAATGTAATACCTTGATCAAGCTTGATCCGTTGTTGGTTCTTTGTCACTGCCGGTTCATTACCTGTTTTGGCTATCATTCGCCCTGCTAGATTATTGATTAAGGTTGATTTTCCGACATTAGGGATCCCCATAATCATGGCGTGGATATTACGGTCACCTTTCGATTTTTCTGGCAACATTTTGTGGCATAAATTTAACAAGCCATGCATTTTTTCGGGTTCATCGATGGTTAACGCTATAGTTTTTACACCTTTTTCTTGTTCAAGGTAATCTTGCCATTGTTGCGTAATGATAGGATCAGCTAAATCACTTTTACTCAATACCTTGATGCATGGCTTATCGCCACGAATATCGGCCAACATTGGGTTTTCACTGCTAAAGGGTATACGTGCATCAAGGATCTCAATTATAAGGTCAACCGTTGGAATGATCTTACGCATTTCCTTGCTAGCCTTATGCATATGACCGGGATACCAATTAATATTTGCCATTTATTTACTGCCAGACTCAACTAATGCTATATGTGTTTTCGCAATCACAATTAAACGTTTTTTATAGAGTTTCCCTAACGCCTTTTTGTAACTCGATTTACTGACACCAAATTGTTTTGCAATCACATCAGGTGGGCTTTTTTCAGTCATTGTTGTTTGCCCTCCTTCTGCTGTGATGAACGCTAATATCTTTTCCGACAAATCATCCAGTGCTTCACGTGATACTAATTGCAAACATAAATCGAGTTTCTTATCTTCTCTAATATGTTTGATATAACCCTTCATTTTTTGACCAATACTAATCGGTTTAAACACATCGCTTTTAAATAGCAGGCCGATCGTTCCACCATCAACCACCGCGCGATAACCTAAATCTGTGCGACCACAGATCAATAAATCAACTTGTTGTTGTACCTTGTAATAAGGTGAGGTGTCAGCTAAAAACTTATCTAATTTGGTGCTAGCAGCAATACGTTCAGATGCCTGATCAACATAAAGATAAACAACGTACGATTGCCCGACTTGCATCGGTTTTTGTTGTTCACCAAACGGCACCAGCAAATCTTTTGGCAAACCCCAATCCAAAAAAGCACCAATACGATTGACTTCAACAACACTGAGATAAGCACATTCTCCCACTTCTGCCTTGGGTGTGTCAGTTGTAGCTATCAGTAGATCTTCTGAATCTAAATAAACAAATACCTCAAGTTCATCACCCACCGAACAACCTTCTGGCACATAACGTCGTGGCAACAAAATTTCTTCGCCATCACCACCATCAAGATAAATGCCAAAATCTAGTTTTTTCAGCACTGCTAATGTGTTTAATTTTCCTAATTCAACCATGTCTTTCTCAATTAATATTTACTCACTGCACCCATTTTAACTCAATCAGTTCGCTACCGTGGAAACAAAGGTAATACGCCTAGAAATAGTCACGTATAATGACAAGCATATTTAATTTATTTAATGAGTAAAGTTATGCCAAAAGCCAGTGATTTAAAACGCGGAATGGTGGTCGAAGTGAATGGCGAACCACATGTCGTCAAGAATATAGAGGTCCGTAATCCTTCGTCTCGTGGCGCATCTACTTTATACAAAATCCGTTTTAACCATCTAAAGACTAAGCAAAAGCGCGATGAATCACTGAAAGGTGAAGAGATGTTAAAAGATGTCGATTGCGAGAAAAAGGTATTACAGTTCTCGTATAAAGACGATGATGGCTATACCTTTATGAGTTTAGAAGACTATGAGCAATACACTATTAATGCCGAAGATATTGAAGACGAAAGTCTCTATTTGGTTGAAGGCCTTGAAGGAATAGTATCCATTCTATTAGAGGGTGTGTTGGTGGCGATTGAATTACCTGCTGCCGTAGCAATGGAAATTACTGAAACTGCACCTGGCATTAAAGGTGCTTCTGCCACAGCTCGTACTAAACCTGCTAGTTTTGCGACAGGTTTAGAGATTCAAGTTCCTGAGTATATCGAACCCGGTGAAACGATTAAAATTAATACTGTAACAAGCAAGTTTATGTCGCGTGCATAAGCGAAAATAATGCGCACTAAAATTAAACATTCGCTATTAATAATTATAGGTTGGTTTTTTGTTATTTTAGGCGCGATTGGTGCGGTGCTGCCCTTATTACCTACTACTCCCTTTTTAATTATTGCATTAGCCTGCTTTGCTGAAAGCTCCCCGCGATTTCACCGCATGTTATTAAGCAATAAATGGTTCGGCCCACCATTAGCACAGTGGGAACGTTCCAAAACCATTCGCCGTAAAATAAAATATAAAGTGATGGTGCTGATTATTGCGACATTTTCTATTTCAATCTTTGTCTTGTCAGGTCGAATAGGGTTACAACTCATGCTAGTGAGCTTCTGCCTTATTCTATTAGCCTTTGTTTGGCGGCTTAAGGAGTCAGAACAATGACTGTTTTTGATGCTATTCGCAAGCGCCATTCGACTCGCTCCTTCCTTGATAAGGATGTGTCTATTGAAAAAGTTAACCGTATTTTAGATATTGCCCGCTATTCGCCATCAGGGGCAAATACACAACCATGGCAAGTTGCAGTTGTTTCAGGTGAATCAAAAAACATCCTACAAGCCGCCTTAGAACAAGCCTTTAGATCTGGCTTAAAGTCACAAATAAGTTATCAATATTATCCAGTGCACTGGAAGCCTATTTATAAAAAACGTCGGCATTTGTGTGGGCTACAACTCTACCTATCACTTAATATTGCACGAGCTGATAGTGAGGCGCGCAAAGCACAGTGGACGGCAAATTATCGCGCCTTTGATGCTCCAGTAATGCTATTATTTTTCATTGATAAAGAAATGGAAGCCGGCTCATTTTTAGATTACGGCATGTTCTTGCAATCTATTATGTTAGCCGCCACCGAAGAAGGCTTAGCCACTTGTCCACAAGCGGCATTAGCTGAATACCCACAGATAGTTCGACAAACACTAGGCTATGAAAGTGATGCTACATTGATTTGTGGAATGGCGCTGGGCTATGAAGACTTAGAAGCCGATGTAAACAAGTATCGCACCCCTAGAGAAGCGGTAGAAAATTTCACCCAGTATTTTGATTAAACATAGGAAAGTAAATGAATCTTGATAATTTTCTAAAACAATTAGAACAAAAACCAGAACAAATAGAGTTTAGCGAAACCATGGCTGTTATTGATGCCAACTATAACTTTATGCCTAGCGCATTTGTAAATGGTCAAACTAAAAATGAAGCAGACACTAATAATGGTTCGTGCAAAATATTTTCTTTTGGCTTATTAAACAAGCTATCTGAACAACAAACTCTTGCCTGCTTTGGAAGCTATTACCGAGATGATGTATTGGAAAATCCTAACGGTGATGATCATCAAAATATTCGTAACTTTATGGTGTCGGGTTGGAATGGCATTCAATTTGATAGTGATGCGCTTACTGAAAAATAAGACGATGTAAACTCGAGACTCCGGCTTAAAACATGCCGGAGTGATGAGGGTTTTCTACAACTTAAAAATAATGACTCACTGCCCAATCTAATTGCGCACAACCCTAGAATAGCGGGCATAAAAAAGGCTGATTAAGATCAGCCCTTTTTCTTTTAATGTAGTTTTGCTTATTTCTTTTTACTGAACTCTGTTTCGCCGCCAGCAGCAAGAATTTTTGCTTGACCCAACCAATCTTCACGATCAATACGACCTTTAAAACTTAAAGCTGCATCAACTTCTGCAATTTTCTCCGCTGTGAAATCGGCGATTTGTTGAAAGTGCGTTATACCTAAATCGTTTAACTTGCCCTCTAAAACTGGGCCTACACCAGAGATTTTTTTCAAATCATCTTTTTCAGTCTTCTTAGGAGCTGCTGCTTTCTTTGCTGCAGGTTTTGCTTTTGCCGGCGCGGCTGCTTTTTTAGCTGCTGGCTTTTTAGCGGCTTTTGCTGAAATGCTATCAATTAAGATTTCAGTATAGCTTTGGCGGTGACCTGCTTGACGACGGTAATGCTTACGACGACGGAATTTGATGATTTTAACTTTTTCGCCACGACCTTGTTCACGCACAGTTGCATTAACAACCGCACCTTCAATCATAGGTGCGCCGATTTGAACATCGTCACCATCAACTAACATCAATACTTCTGCTAGTTCAACTTTGTCGCCAGCTTCAGCATCAAGTTTCTCTACACGAAGGAATTCACCTTCTTCAACTCTATATTGCTTGCCGCCTGTTTTAATTACCGCGTACATCTTTTTCTCCAATAAATTTCGTAGTGCTAGTTCTATGCACATTAGCCGAGCAATTTTACACAGGCTTGCCTGTTAATTCAACTCTAATTCCAAACAAATTAAGTTTTCTAGTGATTATTTACAACAACACTCGTTCAATTCCGCCATCTTTCACATTTTCTATAAACTTATGCTGCCAGTTTTCACCTAGAACATTATTAGCGACTTCAACCACTATATAGTCCGTCTCAATATCGGTGCCTTCGTTATAACGCTCTAAACCTTGTTGGCAAGCTGGGCATGAGGTTAGCATTTTCACATTACCTTTTACTGCTTTGCTTTCGCCCGTTAGCTCAACGATTCCTTTGACAATTTCTTCTTCTTTGCGGAAACGGACCTGTGTCGCAATGTCTGGTCTTGCTACCGCAAACGAGCCTGATTCTCCGCAACAACGATCACTTAGCGTTACCTCTTGCCCTAATAATTCAGCCGCTACATTCGTTGATTGATATGTTTTCATCGGCGTGTGACAGGGTTCGTGATAAAGGTATTGCACACCTTCAACGCCTTCCATCTTCACACCTTTCTCCATTAAATATTCATGTATATCTAATAGTCGGCAATCTGGGAATATGGCTTCAAACTGATATTTCAATAGCTGATCCATGCAGGTTCCACATGACACAATAACGGTCTTGATGTCCATATAATTCAGTGTGTTCGCCATGCGATGGAATAACACTTGATTTGCCGTTGAAATGGCCTGACCTTTATCGGTATCGCCACTAGCATGTTGCGGATAACCACAACATAAATAACTCGGCGGCAATACTGTTTCAGCACCGACCTCATATAACATCGCTAATGTCGCCAATCCTACTTGACTAAATAAACGCTCTGAACCACAACCGGGGAAATAGAATACCGCATCCGAATTTTCATTTACCTTATTCACATCACGTAAGATCGGGATCATCTTGTCATCTTCTACACCTAACATGGCGCGTGTGGTTTTAGATGGCAAATTAGCGGGCATCGGTTTTTTCATAAAATGAATCACCTGCTCGCGGATTGGCGTTGTGCCGGTTGTGGGCAAAGGTGTTTTTTTCTTACTACCTAATAAGCCAATATATTTAGCGGCTTTATGCGCTAGCCGTTGTGCTTTATAGCCCATATAAATCATGCCTTTATGCATGAGTTTAATGGTCAACGGATCTGTCGCATTCAAATACGCCATTGATGTCCATGTGCCAATATTAAAATTACGTTTACCTTGTTTTTTCAAGATTGCTCGTAATTTAACGGTGACATCACCAAAGTCAATATTCACTGGACACGGGTTTAAACAACGATGACACACTGTACAATGATCAGCGATATCATTCATTTCATCAAAATGGCGGACAGCAATGCCTCGACGCGTTTGTTCTTCATACAAAAACGCTTCCATGATTAAACCTGTTGCTAAAATCTTATTACGTGGTGAATATAATAAGTTTGCTCGAGGGACATGGGTGGTGCATTCTGGCTTACATTTCCCACAACGCAGACAATCTTTAATATCGTTATTTAAGTCGCCTAAATCACTCTGCTCGAGGATCAATGCTTCTTGTTGTAATAATTGCAATGACGGCGTATAGGCTTTTTCTAAACCAGAGCCTGCCAATAATTTACCGGCATTAAAGTGACCATTGGGATCAACTTGTTCTTTATATTTTGCAAATGCATCAATGGTCGGCTGATCCAAATATTGCATTTTAGTCAAACCAATTCCATGTTCGCCTGAAATAACGCCGCCAAGCTCTTCAGCCAAAATCATTACTTGATCTACAATGCGCTCAGCTTCATGCATCATCGCATAGTCGTTAGAGTTAACAGGGATATTAGTATGCACATTACCGTCGCCAGCATGCATGTGTAATGCAACAAATAAGCGACTTGAGCGATGCTCAGAATGTATTGCATCCATCTTATTTCGCAAGGCTTCTAAATCATGACCTTGGAATAACTCTTTGAGTGGTTTTTCAACTTCTTTACGGTATGAGATCCGCAAATCACGACGTTGCAACACACTAAATAAAGTATCACCTTTTTCTAACTTCGCCTGAATATCTTCAGATAATAAATCTAGCTTATCTTTTGCCGGTGTATCAAAATTATTTAATACATCATTCCAACGGGCACGCACTTCTTCAAGCAATGTGCAGGCCGCATCCAACTTGGTTTGCATAATGGCATCATTTTCTGCACTTTCATCAATATCCGCATCATGCTCTTTTAACTCTGCAGGCTGGTTTGATAAATAGTTACACACGGCATCAGCCATCTGCAATTTATTGCGCGTTGATTGCACGATATTAATCTTTTCAATGCCATCGTTATATTCCGATAAACGATCAAGCGGAATAACCACGTCTTCATTAATTTTAAAGGCATTAGTGTGTTTGGCAATGGCCGCTGTTCGTGATCTATCAGCCCAAAAACGTTTGCGCGCTTCGGCGCTTACCGCGATAAAACCTTCACCATCGCGGGCGTTTGCCAAATGTACGATTTCACTACATGCAGCCGCGACGATATCTTCATCATCACCCGCAACATCGATCACTAACACCATTTTGGGTAACACTGAGCGCGGTGCTTTAGTGGTGTAGCCTACGGCTTTGACATAACGTTCATCAAGGTGCTCCATACCCGCTAAAATAATATCTGGGTTGTTATCCAAAATATCTTTAGTTTCAACAATAGCCGGTACAGCTTTACTTAAATCGTTACCAAAAAATTCTAAACACACTGTACGAGTGAAATCTGAATTACGATGTAACACAAATACACCTGAGGTAATTAAGCCATCACAGCCTTCTTTTTGGATGCCCGGCAAACCACCTAAAAATTTATTGGTAACATCTTTACCTAAGCCACTTTTGCGTAATTCATTAGCGGGGATTGAAATTGTTTCAGGCTCTCCAACCGGATTAATACCATCGGGTTGATAGCGAGTAATACGAAACTCAGCCATTTCCACATCATGAATTTTGCCTAAATTATGATTTAGCCTTTCGACTTCTAACCACTGCGAATCGGGGGTCACCATTCTCCATGACACTAGATTATCCAGCGTCGTTCCCCACATAACGGCTTTTTTACCACCCGCATTCATGGCAATATTACCACCAATGGTTGAAGCATCTTGTGAGGTCGGATCAACGGCAAATACTAAGCCATTTTTACCCGCTAAATCAGAAACGCGACGTGTCACTACACCGGCTTCTGCACGGACAGTAGCCACCTCACCTTTTCGTCCGGGTAATTCGCGATAAATAACCTCGCCTAAACCCTCTAATTTTTCAGTGTTCAACACCAAGCTATCAGCAGATAATGGAATTGCACCACCGGTATATCCCGTACCACCACCGCGTGGAATAATGGTTAAGCCTAGCTCAATAGCGGCCGCAACAATGGCAGCCATTTCATTTTCCGTATCAGGCGTAGCTACTGCTAATGGATATTCAACACGCCAGTCAGTAGCATCAGTCACATGCGAAACACGCGCCAAACCATCGAATTGAATATTATGCTTTTTAGTGGTGCGGGATAATCTACGCAACACTTCTTTTCTGCGGTCTTCAACAGAAAATAAATCACGCTCAAAATCAAGCACCGCCTGACGTGCATTCGCCTCTAATTCAATCGCAAGTGCGTTGTCATTATTCTTAGCTCGATCACGAATTTGATCTAGCCGATGATGCAAGGCATGGCGCAATGACTTCCAACGTTTAGGGTTCTCAACCAAATCATCTTGAATGAAAGGGTTGCGCGAAATAACCCACATATCGCCCAACACTTCAAACAACATCTTGGCGCTTCGGCCCGTTTTACGTTGTTCACGTAATTGTTGAACGCTATCCCACATCGGCTCACCCAAAAATCGGATAACGATTTCTCGGTCAGAAAAAGAGGTATAGTTATATGGTATTTCGCGGATTCTGTCTGGCATGTCACTCAAAACAATAAAATGTGGAAAATGGTCTATATACCCGTGACCATTCAATCTGTAGATTTCAGAGTTTAGCACAAGCGTCAGAGCAAGGCGCAATGTGAAGGCAATGACTAGTCCTTGTCAAGCATTGCAACGCGGCACTGGCGCTTGTGCTAACCTCCCACAGGGCAAGAGAATAAGCCACACTCTTCGTCGTTATAAAGTCTTAAATTAGAATGACTAATTCTGCGACTTTATGCCTAGAATAGTATGGCTTCTTCTCATGCTGAATTCTGCACATTGAATGGTCACGGGTATATATAATATCATGAAGCACTCTACTTATATGAGTATAATCTTCTTCATTAAATTATTAATTGAGTTATTTAGTAAATGGAACTACCCCACATTCTTGCCCTTGCCATCTTGCAAGGTTTAACAGAATTTCTCCCTATTTCAAGCTCTGCTCATCTAATATTGTTGCCACTGATTGCTGGATGGGAAGATCAGGGCTTAGCATTTGATGTCGCAGTTCATGTCGGCACGCTCAGCGCTGTTATCTTTTATTTCCGCAAAACACTCAAAACATTAATCAATGATTGGGCTCAATCCGTCATTTTGCGCAAACAGTCTGGTGATAGCTATTTAGCTTGGGCAGTTTTACTTGCCACTATTCCCGCAGGACTTGCTGGTTTATTATTAAATGACTTGGTTGATTCGCACTTACGTAGCCCTTTAGTGATTGCCGCCACAACGATTGGCTTTGGTTTATTACTTGGCTGGGCAGATTGGTATGGTAAACGCCAACGCACACTCAGCCATTTAAATTGGAAAGACATCTTATATATAGGTATTGCCCAAGCAATATCTCTTATTCCTGGCACATCACGATCAGGTATCACCATGACGGCTGGGCTGATGCTGGGCTTAAACCGACAAGCGGCTGCGCAACTCTCTTTTCTGTTGTCTATACCTATTATTATATTAGCCGGTGGTTGGATCACTGTTAAACTGTTAAAATCTGCCGTTCCAATTGATTGGGCAGTGCTTGGCTTTGGCGCATTATTTTCGGCCATTAGCGCCTATTTATGTATATATTTCTTTATGAAACTTATTAACAAAATGGGCATGTGGCCTTTTGTTATTTATCGCCTAATATTAGGCGCAGTTCTCATAACTTTATTTATATAGTAAATTCAGTTGACAGGCATCGCCTGAATACGTAGAATTCCCCCTCTTATTTAGACCCGCTTGCGTAATTTTTTTGGGAGCAACCCGCGGAATGAAAACAACCACATTAAGTGCAAAACCAGCAGAAGTTCGTCGTGACTGGTTCGTAATAGATGCTGACGGCAAAACATTAGGTCGTATGGCAACAGAAATCGCGCGTCGTTTGCGTGGTAAACATAAAACTATTTACACCCCTCATGTAGATACTGGCGATTATATCGTTGTTATCAATGCAGAGAAGATTCGTGTAACTGGTAATAAATTAAAAGATAAAATGTATTATCACCACACAGGATACATCGGTGGTATCAAATCTATCTCTCTTGGAAAGCAACTCGATAAAGCGCCAGAGCGCGTTATCCAATCTGCTGTAAAAGGCATGCTTCCAAAAAACCCTCTGGGTCGCACAATGTTCGGCAAACTAAAAGTATATGCTGGCACAGAGCACCCTCATACAGCCCAACAGCCTAAAGTGCTGGAGATTTAAATCATGGCAGATACATATTACGCGACAGGTCGTCGTAAAAGCTCAACAGCACGCGTTTTCATGAAAGCGGGTACGGGTAAATTAACAATCAACACACGCACAGTAGAAGAATACTTCGGTCGTGAAACATCTAGAATGGTTGTTCGCCAACCACTAGAACTAGTAGAAATGCTAGATAAAGTTGATTTAAAAATCACTGTTCGTGGTGGTGGTAACAATGGTCAAGCTGGCGCAATTCGTCACGGTATCAGCCGCGCACTAGTTGAATATGATTCAGAATTAAAATCAGGCCTACGTAAAGCAGGCTTTATCACACGTGATGCACGTGCGGTAGAACGTAAGAAAATTGGTTTACATAAAGCGCGTAAACGTCCACAATTCTCAAAACGTTAAAATACAGATACATTACGTATTTCAAAAAAGGCTATCTTCGGATGGCCTTTTTTGTTTGTGACCAATAAAACATAACTATTTAATATTTATGAACTGAGCACAATTAATAGTAATATCTAACACAACAATCAGAAATACAATAATTAGAGAGAAAACCAGTATTACCTCTAACGCTCTCAATTCTATTTTTTGACGAAATGAGAGTGTAAAGGCTACCAATTATTTCTGAAACTGGTAGCCTTTGTCTAATAGCAGAAGTTAGATTTAAAGCTATTAATCCTATGAGTAATAACCCACAAATGTGAAATAGATCTTCTTGCTGACCAGGAATAAAAGGTCAGTTCTCAATAATGAATTCCATTAATTCATTTCTACATTATTTTTATACAATAAACCCTTACCCTCAGGCTGTGTTTTAAACCGCCTATGTGCCCATAAATATTGTTCTGGTGATTGGCGGATCTCATGTTCAATAATGTCATTAATTCGCTGGGCATCGACAACATCATCACCCGTAGGAAAATCGGTCAATGGAGCACCTATAGTGAGTGTGTAATACCCTTTTTCATCACGTCTAGGCGTAAAGGGAATCACCGCTGCACCACTCATTTTTGCTAGTCGTGCTGTGGCTATTACTGTTGAGGCTTGCACACCAAAAAACTTGGCAAATACACATTGTCTTTTACCCAAATCTTGATCTGGTGCATACCAAACAATTTTATTTTTACGCAAAGCGCGTACCATTGCTCGCGGTTCTTTTTGCATTACAATCCCTTCACTGTGATGCGTTCGTGCTCGCATCATAAAGGCATTGAACAATGCATTTTTTAATTCTCTAAACATGACATAACAGGGAAATTTCAACATAATCAAACGACCACCAATTTCCATACTGGTGAAATGCGCTGTTAAAAGAATCACGCCTTTGCCTTTTTCTAATGCCGCTTCTATATGCTCTAAGCCCTGATAACTGACTCTTTTTTGCAAGCGTCTATCACTTGCCCACCAGCTCAGCGCTGTTTCAATCATCATCATGCCCATTGTTTGATTATTTTTTTCTAGTAAAGCATGACGTTGTTCATCGCTCAGTTCTGGAAAGCATAGTTCAAGATTACGTTTGGCTATACGTCGTCTTGGTTTTATTGCAGGCCGAATCAACACAGCCATTACATTTGCCATCCATAATTGCATTCGGATAGGACAATAAATTGATAGCCTCATCAACAACAAACCAAACCAGCTTGCCCAAAATCGAGGATGGAGAAATCGTGCTTGTAAAAGTTTCATATTGTTCGCTATTAGGTTGATACCCGTGACCATTCAATCTGCAGGTTTCAGAGTTTAGCACACGCGTCAGAGCAAGGCGCAATGTAAAGGCAATGACGAGTCCTTGTCAAACATTGTAACGCTGCACTGGCGCGTGTGCTAATCTCCCATAGGGCAAGAGAATAAGCCACACTCTTCGTCGTTATAAAGTCTTAAATTAGAATGACTAATTCTGCGACTTTATGCCTAGAATAGTATAGCTTCTTCTCATGCTGAATTCTGCAGATTGAATGGTCACGGGTATATATAGCTATGCTATCATTCTCCATGATTTACTGCTAAATAATTACATGAGGCACTATTGAGATTACTTTACACCACTCTATTTTTCATTGGCATACCGCTGATCATTCTACGTCTTATCTGGCGTGGCTTTAGTACGCCTGCTTATTGGCAGCGTTGGTCTGAGCGCTTTGGCAACAGTCTAGCGGTATCAGACGATACTAACATCATATGGATCCATGCCGTCTCAGTAGGTGAAGTTGAAGCATGCCGACCTTTAGTCAAACAATTACGCATCGAATACCCTGAACACAAGTTACTTATTACTACCATGACCCCAACAGGAAGCGAACGCGTAAAATTACTGTTTGAAGACTCTGTTTACCACTGTTATTTACCTTATGATCTGCCCTTTGCGATTAATCGATTTTTAAGCCGATCTAAACCACAGTTTGGCATTATTATGGAAACAGAAATTTGGCCCAACTTAATATTTTGTTGCCAGAAACGTAACATTCCAGTTGTGCTTGCTAACGCACGCTTGTCTGAGCGTTCAGCAAAAGGCTATGCGCGTTTTCCCGAATTCATTAAGCAAACATTGCAAAATTTACCCCTAATTGCCGCACAAGGGAAAGACGATCGAAAACGCTTTCAAGAGTTAGGCGCTAATATTGAAAATGTGCATGCAATCGGTAATCTAAAATATGAAATCACACTGCCTGCCAGCCTAACCGAACAAGCCGATGCAATGCGACACTTATGGGATAGCAATCGTCCTGTGTGGGTCGCTGCCAGCACCCATGAAGGTGAAGAAGAAATGGTCATTAATGCTTCTCGGCAAGTTCGTGCACTGTTCCCAGATTTACTATTGATCATTGTGCCGCGCCATCCTCAACGCTTTGATCGGGTTGCGACATTAGCAAATAAGGCAGGGTTTAAAACCTTACGCCGTAGCGATCAACAAGCTTGCCCCGCTGATGTTCAAATTTTGGTGGTAGATACGATGGGGGAGTTACCACTTTTTTATGCGGCTAGTGATGTTGCTTTTGTTGGCGGTAGTCTAGTGCCACACGGCGGTCACAATGTTTTAGAACCCGCGGCATTAGGCCGTGCCATTGTGACTGGACCACATTATTTTAACTTTAATGAAATCACCACCGATTTTATTGCTGCAAAAGCTGCTCTAGAGGTAGATGACACACAAAGTTTGGCTGACACCACAATTACACTATTACAAAACCCACAACAACGTGCACAAATGGGCGAGGCAGCATTGCAACTTATTGCGGGCAGTCAAAATGCCAGTACACACCTTATCAACCTTATTAAATATAATATTACACACCATGCCCCAGAGTGATCAATACTGGATGGAAAAAGCGCTCTTGCTCGCAGAGCAAGCACAGCAACAAGGTGAAGTGCCCGTCGGCGCCATAATTGTGCGTGATAATGAAGTTTTGGGAGAAGGTTGGAATCAACCGATTATAAGCAATGATCCAACGGCTCACGCTGAAGTCCAAGCGCTACGTGCCGCCAGCAAAAATGCTGACAATTACCGCCTCCCCGATGCTACGCTTTATGTCACCTTGGAACCCTGTGTTATGTGTGCTGGTGCTATTATCCACGCACGCATTAAGCGCTTAGTATTTGCTGCTACAGAACCAAAAACAGGTGCGGCAGGAAGTTGTTTTGATATTTTCAACACACCACAATTGAATCATCATGTGAATTGTGAACAGGGCTTACTCGCAGAACAGAGTAGTACGCTATTACGTGCCTTTTTTCGTAGTCGACGATGATAGAATTAACAGCAAAAGAATGGCTAGGACTTCTTACTCACCTAAAAAAATGGGTGAGCAATTTACGTCGCGCCAGCAAGCAACGAAAACTTGAATCAAAAAAAGCATTGCGTGAAGTAATAAAGGCAGTAAGAAAAACGACTGTTTATACACGAAACCTCAAACAATCTAAGAAAGCTTCTTTAAAACAAGAAAGTGAGTTATCACTTCTTTGGACAGATCTCTCTTTCACATTAGATGATCTGGGCTTAAGAAAGCTAGCCAAACGTTGCCATATAAAGGGCATTTACTGGTCAGATCCAACGCAATTAGATGACGACTTTTTAGATAAAGCAGAAGTGGGGTTGGCAGACATTGAAAGGCTGGCTAAATTAAACCTTGTTGAACTTGAACATTAAAATATAACACTACCCAACAGCACCACAAGCAGGCTAAAATAGGTGGGATAACTCGCTTTCATCCATTCCGACTCACTGGACTGAATCATGCCTGAAACCACGCAACAACAAGCTCTAAATCAATCCATCAACACCCTCGACGAGGCGGTGAAGAGTGGACGGTTTGTGCGCATGCGTCGGTTATTGTCTAGCCTTCATCCCGCTGAAACAGCACATTTATTAGAATCGCTTCCTCCAAAAGAAAGAAATGTCTGTTGGCCTATTATTTCACCTGATTTACACGGTGATGTGCTTGCTTATATGGGCGATGATGTGCGGGCTGATTTACTGAAAGATATGGATACGGCCGATCTGATTAATGCTACCGAAGATCTAGATACCGATGATATTGCCGATATTTTGCAAGATTTGCCCGAACACGTTATGCGCGAAGTATTGCGTGCCATGGACAGTCAACATCGTCGTCGGGTTGAAGCTATTTTGGCCTACGAAGAAGATACCGCCGGCGGTTTAATGAGCACTGACGTGACCACCGTGCGGTCAGATATTACACTTGAAGTCGTATTACGTTATCTACGTTTATTGGGTGATGAGTTACCTGCAAATACCGATAGTCTATATGTCGTAGATCACAGTGATCATTATATTGGCACATTAGCCTTATCTCAAATTGTAAGTCGTAGTCGCTCCTTAACCGTTAGCAAAGTGATGTCTCATCAAATTGAAGCGATCACCGCCGATACGCCAGATACCGATGTGGCACACCGCTTTGAAAAACATGATCTTATTTCTGCCCCAGTTGTTGATAAAGACAATCGGCTTCTCGGCCGTATCACCATTGATGACGTGGTTGACGTTATCCGTGACGAAGCAGAACACACCATGTTAAGTATGGCCGGTTTAGGTGAAGATGAAGATACCTTTGCTCCCATTAAAAAAAGCGTACGCCGTCGCTCTCTTTGGTTAGGCGTGAACCTATTAACCGCCTTTTTAGCGGCATGGGTCATTGGTTTGTTTGATACCACCATTGAAAAACAAGTTGCACTGGCTATTTTAATGCCTATTGTTGCCAGCATGGGCGGAGTGGCAGGCAGTCAAACATTAACCTTGGTTATTCGATCCATGGCATTAGGGCAACTTAACCCTAAAAACCAGCGATGGCTACTACGCAAAGAACTCGCCGTTGGCGCACTGAACGGCATAATTTGGGCATTTGCTATCGCAATTGTGACCAGTTTATGGTTTAAAAACCTTGAATTAGGGGCTTTAATTGGCACTGCAATTATTATTAATTTAGTGGCTGCTGCCCTTGCCGGTGTCACTATTCCCATTGCATTAAAACGATTTGGTATTGATCCTGCTCTCTCTGGTGGTGTATTACTTACCACCGTGACGGATGTAGTCGGCTTTGTTGCTTTCTTAGGATTTGCTACTCTATTCATTGTGTAACCGTATTTTTGAATTTGGAATATTTATATGTCAGGCAATAGTTTTGGAAAATTATTTACAGTCACTGGTTTTGGCGAAAGCCACGGCCCCGCGATTGGTTGTATTGTCGATGGTTGCCCCCCTGGCTTAGAACTCAACGAGGCGGATTTGCAAGGTGATCTTGATCGCCGTCGTCCCGGTAAAACACGTTTCGTTACCCAACGCAAAGAACTGGATCAAGTTAAAATATTATCCGGCGTATTTGAAGGTAAAACAACCGGCACGCCCATCGCCATGATTATCGAAAATACTGATCAACGCTCAAAAGATTACGGCAATATCATGCACCAATTCCGCCCAGCGCATGCCGATTACACCTACCATCAAAAATACGGTTTTCGTGATTATCGTGGTGGTGGTCGTTCATCAGCGCGTGAAACAGCTATGCGAGTGGCAGCCGGTGGCATTGCTAAAAAATATTTGAAACAACACTATGGTATAGAAATCCAAGGTTATTTATCGCAACTAGGCCCTGTAAAAATTGAAAAACTTGATTGGGACTTTATCGAAAAAAGTGCCTTCTTCTGCCCTGATCCTGATAAAGAACAAGCGATAGAAGACTATATGAAAGCCCTAAAAGGCGACTCAATCGGCGCACGCATTAATGTTATCGCCCGTCATGTTCCGCCCGGCCTAGGTGAACCCATTTTTGATCGCCTTGATGCCGAAATAGCCCACGCCATGATGAGCATCAATGCCGTTAAAGGCGTTGAGATTGGTGCAGGGTTTGATTCAGTTACCCAAAAAGGTACCGAACATCGGGATGAAATCACCCCTGAAGGTTTCTTGAGCAATAATGCCGGTGGCATATTAGGCGGCATTTCCAGTGGTCAAGATATTTTAGTCAGCATGGCATTAAAAGCCACTTCAAGCCTGAGCATTCCCGGTCGCAGTGTTAATACCGACGGTGAACCCGTTGAAGTAGTCACTAAAGGTCGTCATGATCCTTGTGTCGGCATTCGCGCAACACCAATAGCCGAAGCCATGTTAGCCATTGTGTTGATGGATCATACCCTACGCCATCGAGCCCAAAATATGAATGTAGATTCAGGCACACCGATTATTCCTGCTCAAGCATAAATACTAAAATGTTATTAGATAGTTCCGTCATTGAACCTAACGGTTACTTCGTTTCGGCAAGATTTTTAGCCGGAATCTACACCAAAAATACCGTCATTCCGGTAGGCTTGTTAGCCGGAATCTGCACCAAAAACACCGTCATTCCGGTAGGCTTGTTAGCCGGAATCTGTATCAAAGAAACCAGATCCCCGCTAACAACATGCGGGGATGACAAAATCATCTAGTGCCCCTAAAAAACACGCCCTATTGGCGATTATCCGGCTTCTACTTTTTCTACTTCATTGCCCTCGGTGTACTTGTCCCCTATTGGGGACTGTATCTGCAATGGCAAGGTTTTTCAGCACGTGAAATTGGTGAACTCACCGCCATATTATTAGCCACCCGCATCGTTGCCCCCAATATTTGGGGCTGGATCGCCGACCATCGTGGCAAAAGCATGCAGATTGTGCGCTTGGCCAGTCTTGCCGCCACCCTGTCGTTTGCAGCCATTCTATTTGAGAGCACCTACCTATGGGTTGCCATGGTGATGCTGGTGTTTAGTTTTTTTTGGAATGCCTCATTACCTCAATTTGAAGCAACCACATTGCAACATTTAGGTGAACATAGCCATCACTACAGCAAAATACGGCTTTGGGGGTCAATAGGTTTTATCTTAATCGTTATACTGCTTGGTTGGTTATTAGAGCGCTATAACGCCAGCATCGTGCCGTATTTTATGTTAGCCAGTCTGGCTGCAATTTGGCTAGTCAGCTTAACCGTGCCCGAATCCGCATCACGCCATTTGCATATTGAACATACACCACTATTAACCGTGCTTAAACGCCCAGAAATTCGTGCATTCTTAGCCATCTGCTTGCTTATTCAACTTAGCCACGGCCCCTATTACACCTTTTACACCATCTATTTAGAAGCGCATAACTATAGTCGTAGTCTAATTGGTCAACTTTGGGCATTGGGCGTGGTTGCCGAAGTGTTTATCTTCTTATTTATGCACCACTGGCTACCCCGTTATGGTATCCGCAAGATCTTGCTCACCAGCTTATTGCTCAGCACATTACGCTGGCTGATTATCGGCTTTTACCCCGACTCACTGCCCTTATTGCTATTTGCACAACTACTCCACGCCGCCAGTTTCGGCACCTTTCATGCCGCCGCCATTGCATGGGTGCATCAACACTTTGTCGGCAAAAACCAAGGCCGAGGCCAAGCACTTTATAGCAGCGTCAGCTTCGGCATCGGCGGCGCAATCGGCAGTTTATTCAGCGGTTATTTTTGGGTTTCACCCGGCCCAACCGCTACTTTCAGTCTGGCAGCAGGCGCAACATTGATAGCATTTTTTATTGGCTGGCGTTGGTTGAAAGCGTAGAAAAAGTTGTAATTTGGTGGTAGTGTATTGTTTGATGGGTTTGATTGACAGGAATCAATGGAGTCTGACCCTGAGCGATCCCCACCTCGCCATTCTGGAATCTACAACTATTTGACGTTACAACGTTGTTAGGCTACTCTGTCAAATAAGTTATTGAGGTAACGTTATGAGCGAATTATCAAAAAGATCAACGGTTTACTTTGAAGCCGATGTGCATCAAGCATTAAGAATAAAAGCCGCTTCTGTACATCAGTCTGTTTCTGAAATAGTCAATGAGGCGGTTCGACTTTCGCTCCGTGAAGATCAGGAAGACTTAAGTGCATTCACACAACGCGTCGATGAGCCAACGTTGAGTTATGAAGCATTATTAGATGACTTAAAAGCGCATGGAAAACTATAAGCTTGTCTTTAAACGATCTGTCGCGAAAGATCTTAGAAAAGTCCCTAATAAGGATGTCAAAAAAATACTAAGCACCATTGAGAGTCTATTAGATGATCCACGCGCTGAAGCATGTATTAAACTTTCAGGTCAAGAACGCTATCGAATTAGGCAAGGCGTATATCGCATTGTGTATGAGATCCAAGATAAAGAATTAATCATCCTAGTTGTTAAAGTTGCACACCGTAGCGTAGTTTCTAAAAAATAATAGGAGTCACCATGTTTATTTCAAATCTCGAATTTATGACAGGGAAAAAAGTCACAAAACATTTAGGTTTAGTGCAGGGCAGTTCGGTGCGTGCCAAGCATGCTGGTCGCGATATTATGGCGGGCTTAAAAAACTTATTTGGTGGCGAGTTACGAGGCTACACTGAGTTATTGCAAGAATCACGTGAGCAAGCGACTGAACGCATGATTGAGCAAGCCAAAGCGGTAGGTGCTAACGCTATTTTGAATGTACGATTCTCGACTTCTAGCATTACTGCTGGGGCGGCTGAGATCTATGTGTATGGTACAGCGGTTATTCTTGATGGCCTTGATTAAGGGGGTGTCGCTATGTATGAATTAGTCGTTACACTTATTTTGATCTCCTTGGGTTATTTCTTTGGTCGCTTGGCAGAAAAGAAGCATTATAAAAATATTATTGCGCGTGAAAAAGTGATGAATAGTTTGCCTGCTATGGCTAGTAGAATGCCGCCGCAAGATGGTGATTATGACCAGATGTTAGTATCGGGCAGTGTGGTGATTGCCAATGATTATTTCAAGCTGTTTGTTGCTGGCTTGCGTAATCTATTTGGCGGTCAAATGAGTTCGTATGAGACATTATTAGATCGCGCTCGTCGCGAAGCGGTGTTGCGTATGAAAGATAAGGCAAAGGCATTAGGTGCCGAAGCGGTGTTTAATGTCAAATATGAAGCATCAAATATCTCTGGGCAATCAAGGAAAAAAATGCCGGTGATAGAAGTGCATGCTTATGGCACGGCATTAAGAAGAGTATGAACTACGAAAACCCTCATATACCAGAAGGTATAAATACAAACAAAGAGCATCCTTTAAAGAATTTTTCTATCTTACTTATCGGTAGTATAGTGCTCATTGTTGGTTTGACTATTGTACTGGGCGTAGGTGGCGGCTGGTTAGCCGGTAAAATTCCCTTTAGCGCCGAAAATGAAATAGCATCTATGTACAGCATTGAAGAGGACGTAGATGATGAAAATGCACCGGAGTTAGTTCAGTATCTACAAAACCTCACTGATAAAATCAGCCAAGCACAAAACTTGCCTGATGAGATGAAAATCACCGCGCATTATATTAATAGTGATACCGTTAATGCTTTTGCGACACTGGGCGGTCATATTTTTGTATTTCGTGGTTTGTTGGAAAAACTGCCTAATGAAAACACCTTAGTGACATTGCTCGGTCATGAAATTGCGCATGTTAAATATCGCCATCCGATTAAATCACTGGGCAGTGGTATTCTGGTGAGTATTGCTATTTCAACCGTCACCGGCAGTACCAATTCAAATTTATTGGGCAGTGCAGGAATGCTAAGTAGCTTAAAATTTGGTCGCGATATGGAGCAACAATCCGACGAAGAAGCTATGAATACACTACACACACTTTATGGTCATTTGAATGGTGGTGCAGAATTATTTAAAATTTTTCAGCATATGCGTGAAGAAATGGATGTAAATGAACCGGCTGAACTGTTTAGCACGCACCCACTTGATGAGCATCGTATCGCGAATTTCTCAGATAGAGCAATCAAAAAAGGCTGGAATGAAATGGGGGATCTGACACCATTGCCTGATTTTTTTCAACAATCTTTAAAATCATCTTTAGATGAAGAAAATCCTATTGACTAAAGATATATTTCTTTTAGAATAGTTAAATTATGGCATCCGTATTTGTTTTAGAGCACCTCCATACACTATCTAGTGGCGAAGAAAGCTGGAAAAGAATAGGCATTTACCGAACATGGGATGATGCGCTTGCAGCCATTGAGCGCGTTAAATCTCAACCTGGGTTTTCGGATTACCCACTGCTAATAGATAGGTTGAATGATAAAGATGGATTCCATATTGACAAATACACGCTAAATAAAGATAACTGGCAAGAAGGCTATGTAACCGTTTAATGGGATTATATACATTAATTATTGAATATGATGGCGGCACTTATGTGATGCAAGCCTATGCTGGCTCTAGTAAAACGGCACCTTCAGCTTGTATCAAGCAATGGGATATTCGTGATCTTAAAGATATCATTACTGAACAAGATAAATCCGTTATTTTAGAGCTATTAAAAGCTGAACGGCTGATTGCATTAAGCCACACTCTCAATGTTTGGTGTGGCAGTGTTGTTCTAAATAACAAGTCACTAATTTTCAACTTAATTCTAACGGACAAACAACAATGACAACATTAAAATTAGACCGCGTATTACTTGAGCAACGAGGCGAAACACTTGAAAAAGCAGCCAACGCGTTAAAGTCTTATTTCATTGGTATCGATCAAACTATTGATGAATTAATTGATGCAATGCGTGTCTGGTATTTAATGCCTGAGGCTTTGACCCGCCCTGTTATTATTAATTTATGGGGCATGACGGGGGTCGGAAAAACAGATTTAGTTCGTCGGCTAGTTGTTGCCCTTGATATGCAAGATCGCTTTGTTGAAGTGGAATTATCCAATGGCGATGAAACAAAGTGGTTTTCTTCTGTTGGCTCTGTTTTAAGTCGTAATTCACTGAATGATTCTGCCCAAAAAATCGTATTATTTGATGAGATCCAGCGCTTTAATACGATAGATACGGATGGTAAGCCACTTACTAACACTAAGTTTTCTGATTTTTGGGAGCTGCTTTCAGATGGTCGCTTATCACGACGTGATCGCGATGATCTTGATTTTTTACTCGCTGAAATGATGCGTGCTGATCGTGAATTTGCCGCGCAGCTCAAAAAAGGTGATATTGATGTTATCCCTCCTCTAGCGTTATATGAAGCTCAACACATTAAAAATGCATTGGATATGGATGAGGCTATTCATGAAATTACAGTCATGTCGCGGACAAAGCTAATCAAACGTATTGAAGAAGCACGGGTTAGTAAAAAAATATATGAGCCGGTTGACCATTCAAAAACACTGATTATTATTTCTGGTAATTTGGATGAAGCATTTTCAATGGCAACACGCACTGCTGAAGCGGATATCGATGCCGATATTTTCAGTGCTTTCACTGAAAAGGTCTCTATTGTTGATGTTAAAGAAGCACTTTCAAAACGCTTTAAACCTGAACAGGTTGCCCGCTATGGCAATATTCATTTGATTTATCGTAGCCTGCGTCAGGCTGACTTTACCGCACTAATACACCGAGAAGTCACCCGCATCACCGCAAATGTAAAAAGCTTATTCGGTATTAAAGTCACTGTTTCAAAAGCCATCGAAATGATAATTTACCGTAATGGTGTCTTCCCTGTTCAAGGTGTTCGTCCTGTTTTTTCCAGTATTAGCGATATTTTAGAATCAAATTTATCGCGTTATATTCTTGAAGAAATGATGGCTGGAGGAAAAAATATTGCTGTTGACTATGATAGTGATAAAAAATGTTTAATCGCCACATTATCAAGTGGTGAAGCCATAGAAACACCCTTCCTCGGCCGTTTAGATCGTGCACGGCAAAGTAATTTGGAAGATGTTGTTGCTAATATAAGTACGCATGAGGCGGGGCATGCCGTTGTTTACGCTGTTTTGTTTGGCTTAGCGCCACTACAACTTGTCTCACGAGTTGCGTCAACAACGGCAGCAGGTTTTACCTTCCCACATGAAATTCATGGTACAAAAAAAAGTTTAGTCTCAAAAATTAAAGTCTATCTTGCCGGTGGTATTGCCGAAGAAATTGTTTTTGGTGATGAAAATGCGAGCACAGGCCGACAAAGCGATCGTGAACAAGCGACTTCGTTGGCATTAGATTTTATTAGACGATTTGGCTTTGATGAAGAATTTTATGCCAATTACACCTTAAGCGATGAGTACGTTATGGATAAGTCAGCCACTGATACCGATGTTGAAAAAATGATGGCACGACTTGAAGGTGAAACCCGTGAACTGTTATTAGCGTGGAAGCCTTTATTATTAGATTTATCGGAGGCGTTACGTTTGTCAGGCAAGGTCAATGGAGAGTCCGTTGCAGATATTGCTAAAACACACCATCTCAACGTGCTTGTGCAAGCTGAAGGTCATCTTCATGTGCCTGATTATGCTAAGCAGTTAGAACAACAACGAAATGCTTAGCCTCACGGCAAGACACGCCGAGATTGCCAATATTTCTTTTTCCAATAGACATTGTCTAGCCGAGAAATAATCACGCCTTTACTCGTCGATGCGTGAAGAAATCGGCCATCTGAAAGGTAAATGCCTACATGGCGAGTTCGCCAAGCTGTTTTAAAGAAAATTAAATCACCCGCTTGTAATTCACCAATATAAACTCGCGTACCGCGTTTTACTTGGTCTTTTGTCGTGCGAGGAAGCTTTAAACCAAACTGATCTTTAAAGGTTAAATAAACAAAGCCGGAGCAATCAATACCTTTTTTATTCAAACCACCGAGACGATATGGCGTGCCTTTCCAATCTTTGTATTGAGCATAAAGCGCACTTGTTGTGCCCGATTGGCCACGCGTGGCATGTTGTCCACCGCAAGCTGTTAGCAAAAAGCTAACAATAAATAACCAAAACAACTTAAAAACCCAATTTCTGCCGTTTACATGCATTAATATCACTCTATTTTTTGAGGGTTTGTTCGCAATTTAAGCCAACGTATCCCACTAGGACGTGTAAATCTGTGAACAAAAACACTATCTTAGTTAATTTGGTGCTATACCCTCTTCCCATATAGCATAACACTACTTATACTAGCATCGTTATCTTGGATAAAAGGAGTTCGGAAACAGGCAGCTTTTCTGTCTTTAACCAAACATCTATGCATTTTTCTATAAAAAAAGGGCTTGATCTGCCCATTGCGGGTAAGCCCGAACAAATCATTTCTGATGCCAAGCCGGTAAGCTCTGTTGCTGTATTAGGATCTGACTTTGTTGGAATGAAACCAACAATGTTGGTCACAGAAGGGCAACAAATCAAACTGGGCGAATCACTTTTTTCTGATAAAAAGAATCCCGGCGTGCAATTCACCTCACCCGGAGCGGGTACAATTAAGGCCATTAATCGAGGGGCTCGTCGCGTACTGCAATCCATTGTTATTGAACTTGATGGCAGTGATGAAGTCACCTTTAAAAAATATGAGCCAACACAATTATCTGAACTAAGTCGTGATGATGTTAAGCAGAATTTACTTGATTCTGGTCTTTGGACGGCAATCCGCTCCCGCCCTTATAGCAAATCACCTGAGCCAGACTCCGTGCCAAGCTCAATTTTTGTTACCGCAATAGATACCAATCCATTAGCGGGCGATCCTAGCATTATCATAAATGAATATTCCGACGACTATGTGAATGGCCTTACGATTCTAAGTCTGCTTACTGACGGTAAAGTGTTTGTCTGCCAAGACGAAAATGCTAACAGCACTAATACAATTCAATCAAATATTGAAACACATACATTTTCTGGTCCACACCCAGCAGGGTTAGCTAGTACACATATTCATTTACTTGATCCTGTCAGTGCCAATAAGACCGTTTGGCAAATTAATTACCAAGACGTTATCGCCTTCGGAAAGTTATTCACAACGGGGAAGTTGTGGGTTGAACGCATCATTTCACTTGGTGGCCCCTTAGTAAAAAACCCTCGATTACTGCGTACTCGACTAGGTGCAAACACCGAAGATATTGTACGAGATGAGGTCCAACATATTCAGTCTCGTGTCATTTCTGGTTCGGTGTTACATGGCCACACGGCAACTAACTGGGCTGGTTTTCTTGGACGCTTCCACCAACAAATTTCTGTTATTGAAGAAAGCAATAAACGTGAGTTTTTCGGGTGGATTAAACCCGTAGGTAAAAATAAATTCTCAGCCCTTAATGTCTTTGTTTCAAAAGCCTTAGGTAAAAAACAGTTAAATTTAACAACATCGCAAAATGGTAGCCCTAGAGCAATGGTGCCTGTTGGTAATTTCGAAATGGTGATGCCGCTTGATATATTGCCGACTCAATTATTACGCGCATTAGTCGTTAAAGACACTGATGCAGCACAAGCTTTAGGTTGTTTAGAATTAGATGAAGAAGATCTTTCACTGTGTTCTTTTGTATGTTCGGGCAAGTTTGACTATGGCCCGATGTTACGAACGAACCTCACTCAAATAGAAAAAGAAGGATAAGCATGTCGCGTTTACGACGTTTCCTTGATCGATTAGAACCTCAATTTCAAAAAGGTGGCCCTTACCATAAGTGGTTTGCTGTCTTTGAAATGGTGGATACGTTTCTTTATTCACCTGCAGATAATACGCGCGGCTCGCCTCATGTGCGTGATGGTATCGACCTTAAACGATTGATGACCTATGTCGTTATATCTACCTTTCCTGTTATTTTGATGATGCTATGGAACACGGGCTACCAAGCCAATAGTGCAATGGCTGCAATGGGAATGACCGAGTTAGAAGGCTGGCGTGGCGCAATTATCAGCTTTATAGGGATCGGCTTCGATGCGAATAGCCTGACAGCAAACATGTTTCATGGTTTACTCTATTTCTTACCCATTTACCTCACTACCTTAATTGCCGGTGGTGCATTTGAAGTATTATTTGCCGCCGTAAGAAACCATGAGGTCAACGAAGGATTCTTAGTTACTTCAATGCTTTATACCTTAATACTGCCTGCCTCAACACCGTTATGGCAAGTTGCTTTAGGGATTATTTTTGGTGTAGTGTTAGGCAAAGAAGTGTTTGGAGGAACCGGTAAAAACTTCTTAAACCCCGCCCTAACAGGCCGTGCTTTTTTATACTTTGCTTATCCAGCTCAAATGTCAGGAGATGCGGTTTGGACAGCTATTGATGGTTTTAGTGGTGCAACACCGTTAGCACTTGGTGCAGCAGGTGGATTAGAGGCGATTACTAACGCAGGTTTTACTTGGTCACAATCATTCCTAGGTGCAATGCAAGGTTCATTAGGTGAAACATCAACCTTAGCCTGCTTATTAGGCGCGGCCTTCTTGCTTTATACTCGCGTCGCCTCTTATCGTATTATATTTGGTGTCTTTTTCGGCATGGTGGCCACCACCTTACTGTTCAATGTTATTGGTAGCGATACTAACCCAATGTTTGCCTTGCCGTGGTATTGGCATTTAACACTAGGCGGTTTTGCATTTGGTATGATTTTTATGGCAACAGACCCCGTTTCTGCCGCAATGACCGATACTGGGCGCTGGGTTTATGGTGGCTTAATTGGTTTTATGACCGTATTAATACGCGTAGTGAACCCTGCCTTCCCTGAAGGCATAATGTTAGCCATTCTTTTTGCTAATATTTTTGCACCATTAATCGATTATTTTGTAGTGCAAGCCAATGTTAAACGTCGACTAGGGCGAAGTTAAAATGACTGAAAAAAATAGCAATAGCAAAGGGTTTATCGGTGGCATATTAAGCTTACCTAATGACAGCCCTAAAAAAACAATCATCATTGCATTTTTATTATGCCTAGTCTGTTCTGTTTTAGTATCAACGGCTGCCGTTGTATTAAAATCAAAACAGGTTGCCAATAAAGAGTTAGATATTAAGAAAAACATCTTGGCCATTTCTGGACTGTCTGCTGAGAATGGTGATATCGAAACTGCATTTGAGAAATTTGAAGTTAAAGTAGTTGATCTTGAAACGGGTCAGTATGCAGATATAGATCCATCAAGCTATGACCAACAAAAAGCATCATCTGACCCAGCACAGAGCATTAAACTAACTGCTGAACAAGACATCGCTAAAATTGGTCGCCGTGCAAAATTAGCCACGATATATTTATTAAAAGAAAACGATACGATTAAACAGGTGATATTGCCTATTCATGGTTATGGCCTTTGGTCAACGCTCTATGGCTTTATTGCATTTGAAGGTGATTTTAATACTATTCAAGGTTTGCAATTCTATGCTCATGCAGAAACACCCGGCTTAGGAGGAGAAGTCGATAATCCCAAATGGCGAAAACAATGGCATGGTAAAAAAGCGTTTGATCAAGATGGTCATTTAAAAATCAAAGTTATACGCGGTCATGTCGACTTCAAAATGGCTGATGCCGAGCATAAAGTAGACGGTTTATCGGGCGCAACACTCACTAGTCGTGGTGTCTCAAACTTAGTAAATTACTGGTTAGGTGACCATGGCTTTGGCCCTTATTTAACAAATATGCGCTCTGCGATGGAGAAATAACAAATGGCAAGCGAAATTAAATCAAGTGTAGTTGACCCACTTATTGATAATAACCCAATTACCTTGCAAGTTTTGGGTGTATGCTCAGCTTTAGCTGTCACCACTAACATGATGGCCGCAGTGATTATGAGTATCGCTCTTACAACGGTAACGGCCTTCTCAAGTGCGTTTATTAGCTCAATTAGAAATCATATTCCGTCAAGCATTCGTATCATCGTGCAAATGACGATTATTGCTTCATTAGTAATTGTGGTTGACCAAATTCTTAAAGCCTATGCCTATGAGGCAAGCAAACAGTTATCAGTATTTGTAGGTTTAATTATTACCAACTGTATCGTGCTAGGTCGTGCCGAAGCATTTGCTATGAAAAATCCGCCCGTACTTAGTTTCTTTGATGGTATCGGCAATGGGCTTGGTTACAGCTTAATCTTACTTGTTGTTGCATTCTTCCGTGAATTACTCGGTGCGGGCAAACTATTTGGTCATCAAATCATTCCTGTTGCTAACGAAGGGGGCTGGTATATTCCTAATGGTTTAATGTTGCTACCTCCTAGCGCTTTTTTTGTGATTGGCTTACTTATTTGGGCTATTCGAAGCTGGAAAAAAGAACAAGTTGAAGAACCTGATTATCAAATCCATCAGGTTCATCGCACGGAGGTGATGTAAATGGAGCATTATTTAAGCCTCTTTATTCGCTCAATATTTATTGAGAATCTTGCATTATCTTTCTTTTTGGGAATGTGCACCTTTCTTGCTGTTTCTAAAAAAATCGAAACTGCACTAGGTTTAGGTATCGCAGTTGTTTTAGTTCAAATGATTACCGTACCAGCCAACAATATTCTTTATCAATATCTGCTCAAAGATGGTGCTCTAGCATGGGCTGGCTTACCTGATGTCGACCTCAGCTTTTTAGGTTTGATCAGTTATATTGGTGTTGTGGCCGCCATCGTACAAATTCTAGAAATGGCGATGGATAAGTATGTTCCAGCACTTTATAACGCCCTCGGTATTTTCTTGCCACTTATCACCGTGAACTGCGCCATTTTAGGAGGCACCCTATTTATGGTTGAACGTGATTACAACCTCGCTGAGAGTGCTGTTTATGGTGTAGGTAGTGGCTTAGGCTGGGCCATGGCAATAACCGCCATTGCCGGTATTCGTGAGAAATTAAAATATTCCGATGTACCAGAAGGTCTGCAAGGGCTTGGCATCACCTTTATTACTGCAGGCCTAATGGCGCTAGGCTTTATGGCATTTTCGGGGATTCAAATATAATGGAAATTATACTCGGTATTGTCTTATTTACGCTAATCATTATGGGCTTAGTGCTTATGATATTAAGTGCACGATCTAAGCTAGTCTCCACGGGTGACGTTAGTATTAATATTAACGATGAAAAAACCATTGAAACCCCTGCGGGTGGCAAACTATTGGGGGCACTTGCTGATTCAAGCTTATTTGTTTCATCGGCCTGTGGTGGCGGTGGTACCTGTGGTCAATGTAAAGTAAAGGTCTTTGAAGGTGGTGGTTCAATATTACCGACAGAGCTTTCTCACATTACGAAACGTGAGGCGGCTGAAGGCGATCGCTTATCGTGTCAAGTTGCCGTTAAACAAGATATGAAAATCCAAGTCCCTGAAGAGGTGTTTGGTGTCAAAAAATGGGAATGTACAGTACGTTCCAACGATAATGTCGCCACCTTTATCAAAGAGCTTGTTTTAGAGTTACCTGATGGCGAAAATGTTGATTTTAAAGCCGGTGGTTTTATTCAGATTGAATGCCCCGCACATGTCAGTGAATATAAAAACTTTGATATTGATAAAGAATATCATGATGACTGGGATCGCTTCGATCTGTGGCGCTATACCTCAAAAGTTTCGCAGGATGTTATTCGCGCCTATTCTATGGCAAACTATCCTGAAGAAGAAGGCATTATTATGCTCAATGTGCGCATAGCTTCCCCTCCTCCCGGAGCGGGGGATGATATTCCACCAGGTCAAATGTCTTCTTATATTTTCAATCTAAAGGCCGGCGATAAAGTAACAATTTCAGGGCCGTTTGGTGAGTTTTTTGCAAAAGATACAGATAAAGAAATGGTTTTCATTGGTGGTGGTGCCGGTATGGCACCTATGCGCTCTCATATCTTCGATCAACTCCGCCGCATAAACAGTAAACGTAAAATCTCATTCTGGTATGGTGCTAGAAGCAAACGCGAAATGTTCTATGTAGATGACTTTGATACCCTACAAGCAGAGAATGACAATTTTGAATGGCATGTTGCCTTATCTGACCCAATGGAAGAAGATAACTGGGAAGGCTATACTGGCTTTATCCACAATGTGTTGAGAGATAACTTGCTAAAAGATCACCCTGCTCCGGAAGACTGTGAATATTATATGTGTGGTCCGCCAATGATGAACTCTGCTGTTATCACAATGCTCGAAGATATGGGTGTAGAGCGTGATAATATCTTCCTTGATGATTTTGGCTGATGTCGATATTCATAGCAACATTTATTATTATTACCATTGCTGTTGTAGGAATGGCGATAGGTGTAATTATGGGCCGTCCCGCCATTAAAGGAAGTTGTGGAGGGCTTAACCAAGTAGGCTTATCGGGTAGCTGTGGCGGAGCCTGCTCAACAGAAGAAAAAGAAATTTGTGCTAAACGCAAAGCGGCTAAAGTGAACGAGGAAATAGTCTAAACTAAAAAATCGTCATTCCGGTGTACTTGTTAGCCGGGATCCATAATGAAAGTTACTAGATTCCCGCAGGACTACAGCGAGAATGCCTGACCCAACGGAGATTACTTAATGATCGCATCACTCAAAGTAAAAGACTATATGGCTGTAAATAAATGCACCTTCAGCCCTGATATGGATATTCTTCAGGCGATTCATAAAATGCTAGAATCCCGCATTTCTGGAGCCCCCGTCCTTGATGAACATGGCAATATGATTGGCTTTCTCTCAGAGAAAGATTGCATGCAAGTTGCCCTAAATGCCGGTTATCAACAGGAAGCTGCTGGGGGACGCGTTTCTGAATTTATGACCAACAGCGTTGAAACTATAGATGTAGATACGCCTATTTTAGAAGTAGCAGAGCTTTTTTTGAAAGGCTCATATAAACGATTCCCAGTTGTGATGGATAACCGCCTTGTGGGCACTATCACCCGCCAGAATATTTTAAGAGCTCTAGAGCACATCTCGTCTCCTGACAGTAATCATAAACCAGGTAAACAAAGTACTAAGCAACATATCCACGTTTAGACGTTTATACCCGTTATCATTGAACATGCATGTTTATAGTGCGCATAATGGTTGTGATAGCAAGGCATATTATTGATGTAATAGTCGCTCTATTGCTCAAGAATATAACACCGCTAGCGCAATCAGGATGGGTACTAGAAATCTGCAAGTTCATTGGTCACGGGTATATAAGCTCGATGGAGACAGGAGAAAGAATGAGTACGCTAACAGGAAGTTGTCTATGTGGTTCTATTAAGTATAAGGTTACATCTAAACCCAAAATGTCATTCTTATGCTAGTGCCGACAGTGCCAGAAAATTACTGGCTCAGGGCATTCTGCAGAGTTTGCAGTTACTGAACAAGATCTATCGATTTCCGGGGAATTAAAGTCTTTTGAAATGCAATCAGATTCAGGAAATACGATTAGCAGTATATTTTGTCCAACGTGTGGCAACCCTATCTTCAAAAAATCAGCTGGTTATACTGGTTTATTATTCATTCATGCTGCAACATTAGATAAGCCCGAACTCTTTACGCCTGACAGTCTATTTTGGCATTCTATCGCCCAACCTTGGGATAGCGTAAACCCCATTCTCGATATAAAATAAAACCCTACTAAATAACCTGACTTCTGGATAAGCACAGGCATCCAGCATCTCTATTTTAGTAGCTCTCTGCGTTAGATTGCCTTCCAATAGCTCGCTATTGCTACGTCAATCTGCCTTGATATCCACTAAAATAGAGGCACTGGATCTCAAGAACGACTTCTTTTTATTATGTTAACTTGCCATCAACTTCTAAACCACTATTAATTAACCTGAATCCTGTTTAAGAAAAGGGAACTAAACGCCTGTTAACCGATCAGATCTTTTACGACAAAGATTTTGATGAAAGGAAAACAGGCTCATGAACAAATTAACAGACATATTCTGTGAT
>JALSLH010000002.1 GCA_026988435.1 Methylophaga sp. | reverse complement strand
GTCCACTAGTCAGTTGAGTATAGTGCATTAGGTTTCTCATCTTTGGTCGGATTAAAAACCTATACTGTATCTCAGCTGGCTTTTTTCCGATAAAATGAATTGCACTTATTAGTTGAATCCAAGTTTTCAAATGTCATTCTAAAGTGTAAATTAAAACCCAGTTCTGCTTTCTCCCAAGGTAAACTAGTCATTGCTCTTATAGTTCTGTTTGGAGGGACCTGTTTAAAAAGAACATATGTACCTTCTGGATAGGCAAAATATCCCGTTTTCAACCATTCTTCTCTCGAAATATTGGCTGGGCGATGGCTAGTAAAACTTGGTCCACTAGCCTTAATATCAATCTTAGTGCCAGGAATATTGTCTAAATCACTTAATGTAATCCATACAATATATTTTTTGTTTGGCTCTAATTCAATATGTGGCACTTCAAAGTCAACCCAGCCAATTTTGAAGTTTTTAGAGACATTACTTGGGTTTGATACCCAGAGTTCAGATGGCGAAGGCCTATCACCTAACCATTCAGAGAGGCGAATTTGAAACTTAATTTTATCTCTTTTTTTGAAATCTTCATGTCCAAGAAAACTAATAAGGAAACCGAGCTTGAAGAGTATTGGTGTTGACACATTGGGAGAAAAAAGCTGCCCAATCGCGCTTGCCGTTCCTGGAAGACCATTACCATAGATAGAGTAACCTAGTGACTCCATACCTTGGATAGGTTTGATGGGTAATGTAGACTCTATCCTAGGAGGAGCTGGTAAAAATAAAATATATGTAGCTGATATAAGCAATGACAATAATATTAGACTGGGATAGAGCGGGGGTATTTTAAATTTCAAGTCATTTTTCCTTTAAAAATCAAGGGCCAACTTGATTTCAATGTGTTCCCATCAATAAACCTGCAACACTAAGACCCTCATCAATATCAGGCCAGTGAATACCTTCACCATCTCCGAGTAATTGCCAGTTTTCACGTTGAGATTTACTTGCTTGAGAAAGCCTAGGAAACCAAACTAAAGGCGCTGAAACGGTGCGCCCATCAACAAGGTCAATAATGATGGTGGCATCAGAGCATTGTATAGACTGAGCTTGTGGATGTAGCTCAACGGCTAAAGTAGTCATTCCATGTTCCCAAAAAAATATTCTTCTCGATAAAAATCAAATATCAAGTCGGCTGGCTCCTTGATATGCATGTATGATACACGATCATTGACCTTATTGGTTTCCCTCTGTATTACAAGGAAGGTTTTTATTTAAGGGGATCACAAGCTTTGGAAGTCTGGCCTCTATAGATGTTCTCAGGGCGAATTCACGCCAAAAAGGCCATACATTGTGAATAACATTATATTTTATAAACTCAGAAACAGCTGATTCTGACACATCAGCATTTATAACATAAAGTGCAATAAACGTTGCTTGTATCTCCGATAATTCTTCAAGGTGCTCAGTATTTTCAGTTACATACCTTGCGCCAAAATGGACTTTGGCCTTGATTAACTCTGGACCTTTAATTTCATTTTCGTCTTTCAATTCTAGGCGCTCGCCATCAATTTGAAGCTTATTTTGCTGAAACATTTTATCGGGGTAGTCATTTTCACTAATGTCTTGAGACCTAGTTACTTGTGATGAGTATAAGTATATATCCTGTAAATCAATAGCAGACATTGCTTCTTGAAGAAGTTGCTTATCCATAAATAATCTCTTCGGGGCTATCTATTGGATGAGATTCATATTTAGCTTGATTAGCTGCTTTAAAAGTTTCGTAAGGGATAACGTTATCCTCACTAACTAATGACATGTCTTTTATAGACACTCCTTTTTGAGAAGCTAGTTCTTTTAAAATACCTGGGTATTTGAGACATATTTTAATGAGATTATCCATGGAGAGGCTTTGGCTAACTTCAGATCTTTCATATTTAGAAAATGCATTACGACCACCCCCAAAAATTAATGATGCTTCTTCTTGAGTAATTCCTATTTTCTCACGTGCGGATTTAATTTCAACTGCGGTCATCAGTCCGTCGTGTGATTTTTTCGCATTGCGTGCTACAGCATCATTTTCTAGAATCTGAGATGTAGATATGAATTCTCTATGACATGAGTCACAGGTAGAATATTTAATTGTGATAGGAATATCAGTATTTTTGTATGATAGCAGTACCTCATCTTCTAAACGAGATAAAGATGTAGATTTACATACACTACAATTATCCATAATTCTTTCCTTTAAAATTTAGCTAGATAGATGAAAAGAGCCGAGCTCAAGTATTAACATCTCATCATTTAATCTAAGCTTTATATATAAATTATCTTCATTAGAATTTGTCGACTTTCTGAATAGACATTGGTATGCATCAAATATTTGACTTTCTCCATAGTGGTGAGTTTGATGAAAATCACTTTCCGTTAACTGCAAAAGACAATTTACAACATCCTCCAGACCATATTCTAGATTTTGAATGTCTACTTGTACTTTTCTACCATTATACTCAACTTTATTTAAGCGAGCCGCCTCGTGTACAAATGCAAGATTATATTTTGGCATGGTAGCACCTAACCATAATGGTTACAAGTTCTTTTTCAGTGCCATAGTGGGTTGAAAGAATTAATTTCGGCTGTGATGATTCATGGTGCATTTATTCGTCCCTGTACTATTTGACTCTTAATCCCACTTCAAAGCCCCACCAGTCTGATACTCAGTCACCTTAGTCTCAAAGAAATTCTTCTCTTTCTTCATATTCGCCTGCTCATCTAACCACGCCAATGTATTTTCTGCACCGGGGAAGGGCGCTGCAAAACCAAGCTGTTTAGCACGGCGATTAGCAATAAAGCGGAATTGAGCAATATGATCTTCTTTTGAATAGCCTAAGATTGGATCACGAAGGATATAGCTTGAGTAGATTTGTTCAGCTTCTTCGGCTTCTTCAAACATTTCTTGGATTTTGACGGGATCTATAACAATATTTTCTTCTTTAATGATTTGTTTGACTACACGAATACCAAATGAAGCATGTAATACTTCATCACGCATAATATATTGCAATTGTTCGGCAGTACCTTTCATCAAACCACGACGTTGTAGCGCAAAGATGGGGCTGAAACCATTATAGAACCAGCAGCCTTCAAATATGCCGCCAAAGAAGGCGTAGGCCATGACGAAGTTTTCTAATTCATCACGGTTGGTGAGGTCAATATCACTGCGTAAAATTGAATCTAGGCGGCGATTAGCCAGTTGAATCTTTTGATTGATTTCTGGCACTACGCGATAGCGATTGTAGATTTCGCTTTGATCTAGACCAATGGTTTCGATGCAATGTTGATAGGTCCATGTGTGCAGGGCTTCTTCATACACTTGGCGTGCTTGATAGATTTGCAGCTCGGGCGCAGTCATTTTTTCCATTACTGCTAGGCCGATATTTCGCATGGCTAGAATGTCAGATGTGGTTAGATATGACATGACATTGGTATAAACATGCTTTTCTTCTAGCGTCAGTTTATGGTTATAGTCATGAATATCCGCTGTCATATTGATATCGAGCGGTGTCCAATGGTTTTTATTGGCATTTAAGAAATATTCCCATGCCCACGGGTATTTGAACGGTGCTAGTTGGTTAACATCGGTCATGCCGTTGACAACACGTTTATCATCAGCATTAACCGGTGCAATATCCACAATCGGTAAGGGTTCAACGTCAGCTTTAACATTGGGCACGGCGCCTTGTTCGTTTGCCGCTGGTTTTGCTGGCGTTAAATCAGATTCTGACTCTGGTACCGCCTTAGCTGTTGATGCAAATGGATCATCCCAATCTAACATTATTGACATGCCTCGCAATCTGGTTCGAGAATGGAGCAGGCTTGAGGTGCTTCAACACCGCCACTTGCCGTAATATCATCTAGCGAATTGTTGACTACGGCGATAGTCGGCGCAGGCGATGAAGATGATGTTTTCTCAGCCGCTGTCGCGCCCATAGAGCGGAGGTAGTAGGTTGTTTTAAGACCACGTAACCACGCTAGTTTGTAGAGGTTATCCATCTTCTTACCTGATGGTTCAGCCATATATAAGTTGAGGCTTTGAGCTTGGTCTAACCATTTTTGACGACGTGATGCTGCTTCAATTAACCAACGTGCATCCATTTCAAAGGCGGTGACATACAGTTCTTTTAAATCTTGTGGAATACGGTCGATTGATTGCAAGCTACCATCGAAGTATTTCAGGTCGTTGACCATTACTTCATCCCATAGGCCTTGTGCTTTTAAGTCATCAACCATATACGGGTTAATCACGGTAAATTCACCCGATAGATTTGATTTCACAAATAAGTTTTGGTAGGTCGGCTCAACTGATTGACTGACACCACAAATATTTGAAATAGTGGCTGTGGGCGCAATCGCCATGGTGTTTGAGTTACGCATACCTTGGCGTTTGATTTTGTCACGAAGCATAGCCCAATCTAGGGTTAAACTATCATCTTGTTGCAAATATTCGCCGCGTGCCTCTTGTAGTAATTTAATTGAGTCAATCGGCATAATGCCTTGGCTCCATAAACTGCCTTCGTATGATTTATAGCTACCACGTTCTTCAGCTAAATCAGATGATGCTTCGATGGTGTAGAAGCTCACTGCTTCCATTGAGGTATCAGCAAAGGTAACGGCTTCTTCTGAGCTATATGGTAGACGCATTTTGTAAAGTGCATCTTGGAAACCCATAATACCTAGACCAACAGGGCGATGTTGCAAGTTTGATTTACGCGCTTGTGGCACGCTGTAGTAATTGTATTCAATCACATTATCTAACATACGCATGGCGGTGGTAATCGTGCGTTTTAGTTTTTCCATATCGAGGCCATTTTCGCCGACATGTTGTGGCAAGTTGACTGAGCCTAGATTACAGACGGCAATTTCATCATCGGATGTATTGAGTGTGATTTCTGTACATAAATTTGAGCTATGCACCATGCCGACATGTTGTTGTGGGCTGCGGATATTACAGGGATCTTTAAAAGTGATCCATGGATGACCTGTTTCAAACAACATGCCTAACATTTTGCGCCATAAGTCGGTTGCTGGCAGTGATTTGGTGTTGCGAATTTCACCACGTGCCGCTTTAGCTTCGTATTCAGCATAGGCTTTTTCAAATGCTAAGCCAGTTAAATCGTGCAAATCTGGTGTTTCTTCTGGTGAGAACAGTGTCCAGTTACCTTCTTCAACCACACGCTTCATAAATAAATCAGGGATCCAGTTGGCTGTGTTCATATCATGAGTACGGCGGCGATCATCACCGGTGTTTTTACGCATATCTAGGAATTCTTCGATATCAATATGCCATGTTTCTAAATAAGCACAGACAGCCCCTTTACGTTTGCCACCTTGGTTAACGGCGACCGCAGTATCATTGGCGACTTTTAAGAAAGGCACCACACCTTGTGATTGACCATTTGTGCCTTTGATATGTGAGCCTAGACCTCGAACACGGGTCCAGTCATTGCCTAAACCACCGGCATATTTAGACAGTAGGGCATTGTCACGCATGGCGCTATAAATGCCGCCTAAATCATCTGGCACTGAGGTTAAGTAACATGACGATAATTGAGGGCGCAATGTGCCTGAGTTGAATAGGGTAGGCGTGCTGCTCATAAAGTCGAATGATGATAATAAATTGTAGAACTCAATCGCACGTTCTTCACGGTGGATCTCATTACTCGCTAAGCCCATTGCAACGCGCATATAGAAGGCTTGTGGCAATTCAAAGCGTACATTGTCTTGGTGGATGAAGTAGCGGTCATAAAGCGTTTGTAGACCAAGGTAGGTAAAGCTGAAATCATTTTCAGGTTTAAGCGCTTTACCTAATAATTCAAGGTCATATTGGGCTAAATCAGGTGCGAGTAGTTCATGCTCAATCGCTAAGGTGATGTAGTGTTTAAAATAATCTGGATAGGCATCAGCCATTTCATGTTGTGAGGCTTGACGAGGTTGCTTATAGACAAAGGTCAATGCTTCACGGCGAATGCTATCCATTAACAGGCGAGCTGATACCGTGCTGTATGCAGGATCTTGCTCAATAAAAGTTCGCGATGACATGATCAGTGCTTTTTCAACATCTGATTCTGCTACGCCATCAAAAATATTGCGTTGAGTATCACGTAAAATGGCGCTGCCATCAACACCGTCAAGCCCGTCACAGGCTTCATCAATAAGATTACGTAGGCGATCGATATCTAGTGGATGTTTTGTGCCATCGGCAGCGGTAACTTGAATAGTTGTTTCATTAACGGCAGTAGGGTGTTTCTTTTCTTCTTCTACGCGTTTTTGGTTTTGTTGCTCACGATAAAGCACATAAGCACGTGCCGCTTTATATTCGCCAGTACGCATTAACGCCAGTTCAACTTGATCTTGAATATCTTCAATATGAACCGTGCCGCCATCATCTAAACGGCGCGTTAAGCTATCGGCGATTTGTTTGGTAATGCCGGCAACGGTTTCGTGAATGCGCTGGCTATCGCCTGCTGAATCACCCTCAACGGCAAGAAATGCCTTGGTGATCGCGACGGCAATTTTGCTGCTATCAAAATCGGTTACCTGGCCGTTTCGGCGGATAACTTGATACTTAGAATGTGTGTTTTGTTGGGCTGTAGCTTCGCCTGTCATAGTGATAAACCTATAGTGTTTTAAAAAGTACTTAAAATTCGCTCAACCACAAGCTGTTGTGGTTTTTTAGCAATTGAACCACAAGATGATGTGGTTTGGAAATACCCTAATGGTGATAAAGTGTGTAGAAACTGTGGATAACTTTGAGGGCTTATTGGCTTAGCTTAGTGTGAATGCGGGATACGGAAAGTTGGAAAAAAATTGCATCCTAGAAAAAATATTTAGGATGCAAAAATGCTTAAAGTTCGGTTACAGCCTGTAGAACTTCTGCTAGATGCTCTTTCACTTTGACTTTGCGCCATTGTTGTCGCAAAACACCTTGTTTATCGATCAAAAAGGTACTGCGCACAATTCCCATATATTCGCGGCCATAATTTTTTTTGAGATGAAGTACATCGAAAAGTTGACATGCTAGCTCTTCAGAATCAGAAAGTAATTCGAATGGAAATGCTTGTTTAGCTTTGAAGTTTTCGTGCACGCGAACGCTATCGCGCGAAATACCAAAAATAAGCGTGTCATGTGCTTCAAATTCAGCAATATGATCACGGAAATTCTGACCTTCTAAGGTGCAACCAGGTGTATTATCTTTGGGGTAAAAATAGATAACGATATTGCTGCCTTTATGCGCAGATAGTTTAAAAATTGTGTCATTGGTGCTGGGTAGCTCAAAGTCTGGTACGGCTTGGTCTAGTTGTACTGTGGTCATTATGGTTCCTTATCTGGCGTTGCTGTATAATATTTACTTTAATATAGCATGTATGTTCTTGTCATCTAGTGATGAGCAAAGTATTATGGCGGATTATTTTTGGAGCGATTAATCATGTTTAGCGGCAGTATGGTAGCACTAGTTACACCCATGCGAGCGGATGGCTCGTTGGATGCTGATTGCCTAAATAAACTAATCGAGTTTCACATTGATGCGGGCACTGACGCAATTGTAGCCATGGGCACAACAGGTGAATCCGCGACATTAAATGTAGAAGAGCATTGCAATGTGATCCGTCAGGTCGTACAACAAGTGGCTGGTCGTATCCCTGTTATTGCCGGTACAGGTGCTAATTCAACCAGTGAAGCGATTGAGCTTACTCAATCTGCCAAAGATCTGGGTGCTGATGCGGCATTATTAGTAACACCGTATTACAACAAACCTACGCAAGAAGGTTTATATCAGCATTACAAAGCCATTGCTGAGGCCGTTGATCTTCCTCAAATTCTTTATAATGTGCCAAGTCGTACGGCGTGTGACCTTTTACCTGAAACCGTGGCTCGCCTTGCAGGCATAGCTAATATTGTAGGTATAAAAGAAGCAACAGGTGATCTGTCGCGGGTGGATCAAATAAAAGTGCTTTGTGGCGATCATTTGGAACTATATACGGGTGATGATGCCAATACTGTAGAGTTTATTTTAGCAGGTGGTCAGGGTGCTATTTCTGTGACCGCTAATGTTGCCCCCGCTAAAATGCATGAAATGTGCGCGGCAGCAATATCAGGTGATGCAAAAACTTCTCGTCAAATTGATAAAGATTTGGCACTGCTACATGAGCGGTTATTTGTTGAGTCGAACCCTATTCCTGTGAAATGGGCGCTTGCAGAAATGAACTTAATTCCAAATGGCATTCGATTACCGTTGACGGTATTGTCAGAAGATTATCATCAGCCAGTACGAGAGGCATTACTTGCCGCTGGCATTAATAAATGAGTGAACTAATATAATGAATTTAAAGACGATTAGCGCTGTGACTTTAACAGCCATTGTTTTAAGCGGTTGTGGTGCATTTAATGCCCTTGATCAAGTGGTACCCGATAATTCAAAAAAATATCGTAAAGCTGAAACTATGCCACCGCTTGATATTCCACCCGATTTAAGTACTGCTCGAATCAATGATGAGATAGCAGGCAATCAAAAAGGTTCGGCAACCTATTCTGAATTTGAAGAAGCGGCAACAAACCCACTTGCTAGCAAATATAATATTACTCCTGAAGTGAAACCATCACTTTCTGGTGAAGGAAGTAAGCGTCATTTGGTTATTCCTGGTGACCGAGATGTGACATGGCAGCGATTATTAGATTTTTGGTCTGACAAAAGTATTGCTGTTAAACGTAAAGACTTACGTATTGGCCTTATGGATACAGAAATTGGTAGCGATGATTATGCTTATAGATTGCGTATGGAGCGCGGAGATACTTCTAAGATTGCAAAAGTCTATGTAAGTGCAGCCGGCATCGATGATAATGCACAAAAAAATGAAGCCATGCTACGCCAAATTGCAGATTATTTAGGTGGTTTATATCAACAAGATAAAGTGGTCGAAAAAGAAGTTGAACAAAGTCAACCACATGAAGCAACAGTAAGTGCAGTGTTGATCAATGAAGATAATGAGCAGCAAGCATTGTTAATCAGCCAAGATTTTCCTGATGTCTGGAACCGTACCGGCCGTATTTTAGACAGTAAAGGTTTTGCTGTTGAAGATCAGGATCGTTCACGAGGCATTTACTTCGTACATTACTTAGACCCTTTCAATGAAGCAGAAAAAGAAGAAGAAGGCATCTTAAGTAAATTAGCTTTTTGGAAAGATGATGAAGAAAAAGCACCTGATGAATATTATTATATTAAGTTAATTTCAGATGCTGAAAAAACAAAAATGATTATATTGGATGCTGAGGAAACACGTACATCTTCAGATACGGCAAAACGATTACTTGCCCTAATGCAGGAACAATTGAGCAAGTAGCATGCGATTCGCATCGCTCGGAAGCGGTAGCCGGGGCAATGCAACGCTTGTATCGCATCAGAAAACCACATTGCTTGTTGATTGTGGTTTTTCTGCTAAAGAAACGGAAAAACGCCTGCAACGCTTAAATATAAATGCTGATGCATTGACTGCAATTGTTATTACCCACGAACATTCAGATCATATTAGTGGTGTTCGTGTTCTAGCTCGAAAATATAATTTGCCGGTCTATGCTACGGTGGGAACGGCAAGTTGTTTAGCTGCTGATGTAATGGGCTTAGTTAACGAGTTTAGTAGTCATGAACGTTTTACTATCAATGATATTGAAATTAATCCGTTTCCGGTGCCTCATGATGCGCGAGAACCTAGCCAGTTTGTGTTTAATAATGGCAATCATAGCTTAGGGCTATTGACCGATGTAGGCATAAGCACACCGGTTATAGAACAAGCCTTATCAGGGTGTAACGCGCTTTTGTTAGAGGCAAATCATGATATGGAAATGCTTGATAATAGTGTTTATCCTGAGCATTTAAAATATCGCGTGTCAGGACGGTTAGGTCATTTAAATAATGTACAATCATCCAAGTTATTAGAAAAAATAGATACGTCACATTTGCAACATATTGTTGCAATGCATTTAAGTGAAAAAAACAATTCACCTAATATTGTGGCACCTTTGTTTTCACAAGCATTAAACTGTGATCAAAGCTGGGTAGGCATTGCTGACCAAAACACCGGTTTTGATTGGCGAGAATTAAGTTAGGTATCCTTGAGAGAGTATATGATGGAAAAAAGACAAGAGTTATTCACAGGTAAAGCAAAAAGCATCTATGCAACAGACAATGATGACTATGTCATTATGAGCTTTCGTGATGATACCTCAGCATTTGATGGCGAAAAAATTGAGCAATTAAGCCGTAAAGGTGAAGTGAATAATAAATTTAATGCCTTCATTATGGAACAGCTTGCTAATGCTGGTATTCCGACACATTTTAAAGCGCTATTTAACAACACCGAATCGGTCGTAAAAAACATGCAGATGATGCCTGTTGAGTGCGTTGTTCGTAACGTGGCGGCGGGTAGTCTATGTCGTCGTTTAGGTGTTGAAGATGGCACTGAATTAACGCCACCAATATTCGAGTTTTTCTTAAAAAATGATGAATTACACGACCCCATGATCAATGAATATCATATCGAAACATTCGGCTGGGCAAAAGAAGAAGATGTTAATAAAATGAAAGAGTTAACATTTAAAGTTAATGTGGTTTTAACTAAGCTATTTGCTGATGCCGGTATGATATTAGTGGACTATAAATTAGAATTTGGCCTATTTAAAGGTGAGGTTATCTTAGGCGATGAATTCAGCCCAGATGGTTGTCGATTATGGGATGCTGAAACACGTAAAAAATTAGATAAAGATCGCTTCCGCCAAGGTTTAGGTGGCGTAATTGAAGCCTATGAAGAAGTTGCTCGTCGTATAGGTGTTTCCTTATAGGGACCAGGGCAAGAGCATTATAAAAAACAACAAGTTAGTTTATCCTCAAATAACTTAGAAAGTCATTAACTCTTAGCTCTATACTAAACAAGCTGTCATTCCGGCATGTTTTTAGCCGGAATCTAGGTCAATTGGAGTAGATCCCGGCTAAAAAGCCCACCGGGATGACCAAGATATTGGATAATTGTCTATATTTTCTTTTAAAAACTGAAAATTATTTAATATGCTCTTGCCCTGTTATAGGGACAGTTTTATCTATCTTGATAAAGCAATGTTATAGTCTATCATTTTACTCAGATTCCAGCTAAAAGCTACTGGAATGACGAATTAGTGGAGCTGGAATTACAAATTAGTGGAACTGGAATTATAAAGTAGAATAAGCTGCATTTTGAATGATTAATGTTCTAAATGACTGTTTAAAATACTTGGGGCTAGTCATCTGAAACGGGTTTTGGCTTTGGACATCCGCTATTATCGACTGTGCCATCAGACATGGTTGTATTACACAATACAACGCCTCGAAAGATAGTATCTTTTATGATCGCTCCTTCTAGATTAGCATTGCTTAAATCTGAGAAATTAAATTTTGCGTTGGTGAGGTTTGCACCTTTCAAATTTGCTCCGTCAAAAATGGCATCGTTGAGCAGTGTATTGGTTAAATCGGCATTTTCAAGGTTTGCATTATGCACTTTAGAATGAGTAAACCATGCGCCAATTAATGTAGCATTACTTAAATTAATATTTTTTAAATTCGACTCGCTCATATCAGCACCACTGAGTACTTTGCCTGATAAGTCTGCATCATTTAATGAGCAGTGATGGCAGTTACGTGTTTCTAATAAGCGATCAAGATAGATCTGATCAAAGGCTAGAACCGATGTCGAACTTAAAATACTGGCAATAAATACTGCTAATTTCATTTGATTTTCCTTTGCGTTTAAAGGGTGTTCTTCCAAGCATTATTAAAGAATTGATCAGTTAATGGACGTCGTTGCCGGGCTTTTAGTTCCCGTTCAAGCTGTTCTTCATCTAATGAATCTAATGCAGCGGGATGGCCAATTGCAATCATAGCCCAACATTCGATTTCATCAGGCACGCTAAATGTAGCACGTATTTTATCCGCATCGAAACCGCCCATTTGGTGACTCATTAAGCCCATTGATGTAGCTTGCAAACATAAACTAATGCTTGCCGCACCGGTATCATAGCCGACCCAACGATTATCTTTATCATTATGGCTAAATGTTTTAGCAGAGGCCGCAAGAATTAAAACAGAGGCATTTTGCGCCCATTCTTGATTGCCGGGCGCTAAACATTCTAAGGCTTTTTGCCAGCTTGCTTCATCATTATGCTTATTCCAGACAATAAAACGCCAAGGCTGATCACCATAACAAGAAGGCGCCCAACGCGCCGCCTCGCATAGTGAGATAATATTCTCATCACTAACGGCTAAGCTTGGGTCAAATGCGCGACCACTCCAACGTTCTGCAATAATGCTAGTTATTTTCTGGTCTGTTATGGCTGGTTTTTCAATCATAAGGCTATTTTTTCGGTAGTGTAATAGTTGGTTCTTTCGCAGCACGATAAAATGCAGCAATATGACCTATTGTCATCACCAAGTTTGAACTGGATTTCAGCGCAATTTCATCAATCATTGCGAGCCGATCGGCTTTTTCTAAGCCTGATACACGCACTTTGATTAATTCGTGTTGCTCAAGTGCATTGTCAATTTCGGCATGCACATTGTCGGTTAAACCTTTGTTACCAATCATTACTACGGGTTTAAGCGGATGAGCTAAACCTTTTAAATAACGTTTCTGAATGTTATTAACTGCCATGAATGATCTTACCTGTATTAAAATAGAACCATTATATAGGATCGTTTAATGACAAATCATAAATTTACCGTAACAGCTGCTCGGGGCATGTTGCCTTTATTAGCGACAGAACTTGCAGAAATGGGTATTAAAGATACCAAACAAGAGCAGGGTAATATTCGTTTCATGGGCAGTTTAGAAGATGCTTATCGAGTGTGTCTATGGTCGCGTGTTGCGATAAGAGTATTAATGCCTATCGCCCATTTCTCTGCTAAAACCACGGATGAGCTATACCAAGGCATTCATGATTTGCCATGGGAAGATCATATTGATGCCGAAGGCACCACGATCGCGGTTGATTTTAATAGCTTTCGTTCTAAAATCCACCACACACAATATGGTGCTCAACGCGTAAAAGATGGCATCGTCGATCGCTTTCGTGAACAAACAGGCGAACGACCTTCAGTTGATTTATTTCAGCCAGATTTGCGAGTAAACGTCTATCTAAAAAACAACCAAGCGATAGTCAGCATTGATTTATCAGGTGAAAGCTTACATAAACGTGGTTATCGCGTGGCCAATACAGCGGCGCCATTAAAAGAACATTTAGCTGCGGCGATATTATTAACAGCGCAATGGCCTCGGCTTGCTAAACAAGGTTGGGGATTGGTTGATCCTATGTGTGGTTCAGGCACGATTTTGATTGAAGCGGCGATGATTGCTGCGGACATTGCACCGGGTAGTCACCGTGATTATTTTGGATTTTTATATTGGAAGCAACATGACAAAGAGGCATGGCAACGCCTAAAAGTAGAAGCCGAACGTCGTCGCCATAGTGGTTTAGCGCGTTTGCCACTTATTACGGGTGGTGATGGCAACCCTAAAGCGATTGAAGCGGCAGAAGATAATATTGCTGAAATGGGCTTATCCGATCGCATTAAAGTAGAGCAACGCGAACTATTGGATTGGCCCGCTCACGCTAAATCATTACCAGAAAGCGGTTTGATTGTGTGTAATCCACCCTATGGTGAGCGCATGGGTGATGTCAATGAATTGCATTATTTATATGAAAGTTTAGGTAATATTGTGAGCCAAGCTTTACCCGCATGGCGCACTACTATGATTACCGATAATGAAGAGTTGGGTAAGTTTACCGGCTTAACCTTATTTGATAGCACGCCGTTTGATAATGGTCCGATACCTTGTCAAGTGCTGTGTTACCGTGCACCTCGGCCTGTTTCAAACCGCTCTCAACGCGCCGAGATAGTAGAAGAAACCCTGCCAGTTGATTTTGAAACTGAAACGGTCATTGCTGAAGATCTTGAGTTATCAGAACATGCTGAAATGTTTGCTAACAGATTGAAAAAGAACCTAAAACATTTAGGTAAATGGGCACGGAAAAATAAAATTGAATGTTATCGTCTCTACGATGCTGACTTGCCAGACTATGCGGTGGCGATTGATCTCTATGGCGACCATGTTCATGTACAAGAGTACGCACCGCCTAAATCAATTGATCCAGAAAAAGCATTACAACGGCTAAATGATGTAATGCAAGTGATTCCACAGGTGCTAGAAGTGCCAACATCTCATGTGGCATTGAAATTACGCCAAAAACAGCGTGGCACACAGCAATATGAAGCGCACGGCACACAAAAGAAACGTTTTAAAGTCTCTGAATTTGATTTGGAGTTTTGGGTAAATTTAACCGATTATTTAGATACGGGCTTATTTCTAGATCATAGAATCACGCGGCAAATGATTGCAGAACGGGCGTCAGGAAAAGCATTTCTAAATCTATTTGCTTATACTGGTTCAGCTACCGTTTATGCGGCGGCAGGTAACGCCGAATCAACAACTACGATTGATATGTCGAATACCTATTTGCAATGGGCTGAAGATAATATGGCGCTGAATGGTTTTACGGCTGAAAAACACCGTTATGTTCGAGCGAATTGTTTAGAATGGTTACAAGAAGCACAACAAGCTCCTGAGAAATACGGTTTGATATTTCTCGATCCACCGACTTTTTCAAATTCGAGCCGCATGGATGGCGTATTTGATATTCAACGTGATCATGCGTCTTTAATTCAAATGACAGTTAATTTGCTTACGAAAGAGGGAACGCTGATCTTTTCAACTAACCGTCGTGACTTTAAAATGGATGAAAAAGCCTTATCAGGTTTAACCATTAAAGACATTAGCCGAGCGACATTACCAAAAGATTTTGAACGTAATACTAAGATTCATTATTGCTGGCTGATTCAGAAATAGCATTACGACGATAATAGACCATTAAAGTGAACGATAAACAGGCAAGCGCGGATACAGCTGGAAAGAACAGGGTGGTTATCGAATAATGTTCTAAAGCGATCATGGCAAAAATATTTCTAATCACAATTAGAATATAGAAATGCAATGGTTCAGATAATGGCTGGGAATATGATTTTCTAAATGTGGGCGTAAACGCTAATAGTTCGGTTAGCGTCAAAATTATTACTGCCCATAAAGGATTATCAGTGAAATACCATGCTAGTAAGGCCAATATTGATAGAGAGAAAAATAAATAATCCAGTTTATCAATTGAACTGTCTGCACGTTTTATATAAGCCAATAGTGCAACATATAGGGCGATACAGCCAGAAATTCCTGTTGACCAAGTACCAATGCCACCACCATCTTTTAATTGAGCAAGAAAGATAACAATGGTCGCACTGCCCCAGATTATCCATGTAAATAAATGAGGTGAGGTTTTTCCTTTGAGTATCGAATGAATATAAGGGAAATAGGCAAATATCGTTAGAATTATGGCAATAAAACTGAGCAGCTCTTTATATAACATTTAGAGATAATTATTGCGTTTTATATTCATCAAGCAATTCCATAATGGAGACATCACACCCAGCACAGCCAGTTACCGCACCAGTAGCGGATGAGATTTTTGCTATATCAGTAGCGCCATCTTCAATTAATTGAATCACTTTCTGTTTTGTTGTGCCTGTGCAGAAACAAATAATATCTTTCTTTTCTTCCTTATCCGCCATGCTAATAGGTTTTGGCTAGCTCAGTGAGCAAGGTCATTTGAGCAGAAATAGCTTCTTCACCTTCACTACGCTCAACACGCTGATAACGGCCATCTCCCGATAAAATCCACGCCTGAGTATTATCAGATAAATAAAGTTCTAAATCGTTGATAATACGTTTTTTTGCTTTCTTATTTTCAATAGGAAAACAGGCTTCAACACGTCGTAATAAATTCCGTTTCATTAAATCTGCACTTGATGCCCATATTTCATTTTCGCCATCATTTTCAAAATAATAAACGCGAGTGTGTTCAAGAAAACGGCCAACAATGCTTCGCACATGGATATTTTCAGATAAACCTTCAATACCAGGTTTAATACAGCAGGTGCCACGCACAATTAAATCAACGGTTACACCTGCAATAGATGCTTTGTAGAATGATTGAATGATTTCTGGCTCAACTAAGGCGTTTACTTTGGCAATAATTCGGGCTGGCTTTCCGGCTTCGGCATTGCTTATTTCACGATTAATACGCTCTAATAAGCCTTCATGCAGGGTGAACGGTGCATGCAATAACTTATGCATTTTAGGAATTTTGCCAAGGCTGGTGATTTGGGCAAAAAGATGGCTCACATCTTCGCCAATTTTTTTATCGTTAGTGAGCAAGCCATAATCGGTATAGATACGCGAAGTACTGCGATGGTAGTTGCCCGTACCTAGATGGATGTAATGGCGTAACTTATTGTTTTCACGGCGCAAAATCAATAACATTTTAGCGTGTGTTTTATAGCCTACGATGCCATAAACAACATGCACAGCAGCCTGTTGTAAGCGAGCCGCAAGGGCAACATTAGCTTCTTCGTCAAAACGAGCACGAAGTTCGATCACTACGGTCACTTCTTTTCCTGCCAGTGCCGCAGATACTAAGGCGTCAACAATGGGGGATTTGGCACCTGTTCGATAAAGCGTTTGCTTGATGGCTAAAACAGCAGGATCAGCCGCCGCTTGCTTTAAAAAATCAATAACAGGCGAGAATGATTGATAAGGGTGATGTAACAACACATCTTGTTTGCGAATAGTGGCGAAAATATCACTATCAGATGAAACGCCTGATGGGCGGCCTTGCGTAAAGTGTTTAAATTTTAAATCTGGCCGATCAATTAACGAATGCAATGCTTGCACTCGGCTTAAATTCACTGGGCCATTGACCAAGTAAACATTATTTTGATGCATGCCACATTGCACACGTAAAAAATCGACCATGTCTTCAGGGCAGTTATGAGCTATTTCTAAACGTACTTCATCACCGTAATTACGATGGGTTAATTCATCAGAAATGGCGACTAATAAATCACTGGTTTCTTCGGTATCAATAGCCAAATCACTATTTCGAGTGACGCGAAATTGATAACAACCTTTAACGGTCATTCCATAAAAGAGATCATCTGCAAAGGCATGAATAATCGACGATAAAAATACAAAGCGATATTCACCTTCTTTATGTAATTCTTCAGGTAATTGAATAACACGAGGCAGTGCACGTGGCGCCTGTAAAATTGCTGAGCTACGATTGCGTCCAAAGGCATCTTTGCCGACAAGAGAAACAATAAAATTCAAACTTTTATTAAGCAAGCGCGGGAAGGGATGCGATGAATCTAGCCCCATTGGGCTAAGAATTGGGGCGACATCTTCTAAGAAATAGTTTCGTAACCATACTTTTTGTTCATCTGACCATTTGGCGCGCGGTAAGATCTCAATGGATTCTTCTGCAAGCGCTGGCAATAGCACTTCATTAAGCACTTGATATTGTTCATCAACTAGCTCGTGTGCCCGCTTAGCAATGAGTTTTAATACATCATGTGCTGTAACTTGATCGGCTTCGAGATAAGGGTCACCTATTTCAATTTGTTGAATTAAGCCGGCAACACGCACTTCAAAAAATTCATCAAGGTTAGTCGATGAGATGCACAGATAATTTAAGCGCTCTAATAAAGGCACATCTGTGTCTAAGGCTTGCTGCAATACACGCCAGTTAAACTCTAATAAGCTTAATTCGCGGTTAAGGTATAGTTCGGGGCTGTTAAAGTCTATTTCTTCCATAAAGTCATTATATACTGAATCACATAAGAATGTTGTTTATTAAAACACATAAAAGTTACAATTATATTAATATATGCAATAACTTAGCGCGCATATATAAATAAATTATTACTTGGTAAGTATATTTAACATAGGCATAGAGGAAAGACGCTGCGTGAATTACCAGCGATATTTATCGAAATTTATCGAACCTTTCAGGATTGGCCCAGTTTTTACTGTTTAACCAGTCTTTTTTACGTTGATAGCTTTCTAGCGCATAAACAAATAACTGATGCTTTTCGCTTGATGCGAATTGTTTCATGCCTAGTGCAAGATAATCATTTAACTGCCAGCCTTGTTGTTTAGAAGCATCGATGTCGCTAATTAGAATGATATGAGCAGTATATCGGTTGCGAAGCGTACCTAACCATTGTGTTGCTTCAGACTGACTGAGTGTGTCAGTAATATCACTAACAAGCGCAAGATCTATAGGTTTTAATTGGCTAAGTTGTTCAAATTGAAAAGGGGCGTGCAACGATTGTATTTGACTATTCAATTCGTTTTGGTAGCAATTTTCTGCTATTTCACCGACAATTAGCACTGATTTAGCTTCAAATTGTCTAATTAAAGGTAAAATATACGTTGATAAGTGATTGTAGTCAGCCATGACTAAACAGGATAAAGCATCCACAGAATTCTGGAAACATAAAAGACTTAGCCAGATGACACATGAAGAGTGGGAAAGTCTCTGTGACGGCTGTGGCAGATGTTGTTTGCACAAGCTACAAGATGAAGAAGATGACAGTGTTTACTACACACGTGCCGCCTGCGGATTATTAGATATTAAAACGTGTCGTTGCTCAGATTACCCAAATCGGCAACAAATAATGCCAGATTGCTTACAACTAAGTGTAGAGCATGCTGAGCATTTTGATTGGTTGCCTGAAACCTGTGCTTATCGGCTGTTGGCCGAGGGTGAAGCGTTGCCCGAATGGCATCCTTTGATTACAGGCGATAAAAATAGTGTGGTTAAGGCGGGCATTTCTGTTCGTGAAATTGCACGGGCAAACTGCGACCTCGATAATCTTATCCCAGAAATAATCACCTTTCATGGCAACCAAGTAAACTTAAATGAGAGTTGAAGAAAGTCGCGAACTAACAGCGCGGCTTGAAAAAGCAGCGATCTATCTATTAAAGTTAGATAGATATCGTAAACCCGATGATCTTGCACGGCGTTTTGGTTTGCCATTGCCTGTTGTGCGTTATTGGTGGCGAAATGTAGAAGATCAAAATAAAAAACCTATTGCCGATAGTGAATTAAGCCCAAAACAAGCCAAAGCGATCCGTAAAGCGAATCAAGTATTAGAAAGTTGGGAGAAAGTAAAACGCTATCGCCCCGCCTGCGGCGCTAAACTAGCCAATGGCCGTAAATGCAAACATAGCGTCGTAATCAGGCAGCCAGAAGGATGGAGTATGGGCGCGTTAGCAGAACGCTGTCGTATGCATGGCGGTATGGCACGCCGAGTTATTAGAAAAAAAGACGAGCCTGAAGAAGAGTAAACATGACAGTTTATTCTGAGCACGCTGTTGAACCAGCGTTACTTATTGATATTCCGGTTCAAATTCCAACATCATACCATGCACAGCGGCTCTTCCATGGCAGAGGGCATGCTTATCCGAGCTATGAACATATTTCTATTGATTGGTTGGCTCCAATAGTTTTAATCACGTTGTATAAAGAAGTTGAAAAAACTGAATTGCAATTATTTGCCCAGCATTTAATTGAAAGTATTGACGGTTGTCTCTCGGTACAGGCGCAATATCGTTATTTAAAACAAGCACCGTTTGAAGTGCTTGCAGGTGAAGCGTATCCACAAACCATCGTTGAAGAAAATAAGCTTAAATATAAAATCACACTAGGTCGAGCTCAGAATACGGGGCTTTTTTTAGATATGGCTAATGGTCGTCATTGGGTACAACAACATTCGCACCATGCCAAAGTGCTTAATTTATTTGCTTATACCTGTGCTTTTTCTATTGCTGCAATAGCAGGTGGAGCTAAACAGATATTTAATATTGATATGAGCCGTGCTTCATTAACCACTGGGCGAGATAATCATCGTTTAAATAATCAAGATACCAATAAAGTTAAGTTTGAAGCCTTAGATATCTTCAAATCATTTGGTCGAATAAAGAAACATGGGCCTTATGATGTATTGATTTGCGATCCACCTTCTTTTCAAAAGGGCAGTGTTGATATTAAGCGTGATTATAAAAAAATAATCAGACGAATACCGGAATTTATGAATTCAGGCAGTTTGCTAATGTTGTGTTTAAATTCACCAGATTTAGATGCCGACTTTTTAAAACAAACGGTTGAAGATGAATGTAGTGATTGTCGATATATAACTGAAATTAAGTCGCCAGATGCATTTGTTGAGGCGAAGCAGGACAAGGGATTGAAAGTTCTAATATATGAGTATTTGTCTTAACTTATATACCCGTGACCATTCAATCTGTAGAGTTCGTTCAAAAACCTAAGAACGGATGAATATTCTGAATAGAACATAATCTTGGTGGGTGTTGAGGGGATCGAACCCCCGACCCTCGCCTTGTAAGGGCGATGCTCTCCCAGCTGAGCTAAACACCCCAAGAAAGAGCAGCATAATATAGAGGCGGGCTGGACAAATCAAGGTTTATTTTTAGGAGAAGGTTCTGTTAACTGGTCATGTCATCGGTGTTTTCAATCTATGCGCTAAAGGTAATCAAGATTTCTCATCTGTTGTAAAATCCAGGCTTGTTTTTCTCGTAATTGCCGGTTTGGATTAGCTACTTTAAATCGCAATGGATTAGGTAAACTCCCAGCTAACAATGCCGCCTGTGATGGGCTTAGTTGTTTTGCTGTGATGCCATAGTAGCGCTGGCTGGCAGCTTCAACCCCATAAATATGGTCGCCAAACTCGGCAATATTTACATAGACTAATAATATACGCTCTTTTGACCAAAATAATTCGATGAGCAGGGTGAACCATGCTTCAAAACCTTTGCGCCATAAACTACGTGAGGGTGATAAGAAAAGATTCTTAGCCACTTGTTGGGTGATGGTGCTAGCACCGCGTAACTTGCCACCAGATGAACGGACTTTTACTGCTGACCAGATAGATTTCAGATCAAAACCATAATGCTGATAAAACAGCTGATCTTCGGCTGCAATGACGGCATGTGTAATATGCGGTGATATGCTATCTTGATTTTTCCATTGTTGTTGTATGCTGATAAAACCTTTGTCTTGCTGTAGATCTGCAATGTGTTTTTGAAGCATAAAGGCTGATGTTGGAATCGGTACAAATCCTAATACAAAAACGATAAGTGCTGTGCTAGTAATAAAGATAAGCAGCCCATTACGAAACCATTTTTTTAGCTTTTGCAGGCAGGTAGTTTTTTTGTTTTCTATCATTTGGGGCGATTATTGTAATGCAATTACTTCCAAATTAGGTATGATGACATCTTTTAACTATATATACGAACGCGATGACACAGACGTCACTTACCGATTTTAACCAAGGTCTACTTAGCTTTTTAGATAAATCACCCACACCTTTTCATGCGGTTGCAACGATGGTTGAGCAACTTGAACTAAACAATTTCAAACGCTTAGATGAATTAGATGCGTGGGGTAAATTATCAGCAGGTCGTTATTATGTGACACGTAATGACTCTTCGATTATTGCCTTTACATTACCTAAAGCAAACTTGGCTGAAACGGGTTTTCATATGGTGGGCGCGCATACTGATAGCCCTTGTTTAAAAGTTAAGCCGCAACCAGAAACAATTAAGCAGTCTTTATTGCAATTAGGCGTTGAAGTCTACGGCGGTGCATTGCTTAACCCGTGGTTTGACCGTGATTTGTCGATGGCCGGGCGGGTGAGTTATAGTGACTCAGAGCAAAATATTAAACATGTGCTTATCAATTTTGATAAGGCGATTGCGATCATTCCTAGTTTGGCGATTCATTTAGATCGTGAAGCGAATAAAAACCGCACGGTTAATGCACAAAAACACTTGCCACCAATTATAATGCAAGTGGATAAGGATAATAAAGTCGACTTTAGAAATCTATTGCTAGAGCAAGTAAAACAACAGCACCCTGATCTTAATATTACAAACGCACTTGATTATGAAATAAGCCTATATGACACTCAACAGGCGACTGTTGTCGGTTTGAACGATGACTTTATCGCTAGTGCACGCTTAGATAATTTATTAAGCTGTTATGTCGGTTTAACGGCGCTTATTAAAGGTGATAGTTCACAAGCGAGCTTATTAGTGTGTAGTGATCATGAAGAAGTAGGCAGCGTGTCGACATCAGGCGCACAAGGCTCTTTTTTAGAGTCGGTATTATCACGGTTAAGCCCGGAACCAGAGCAATTTCAGCGTATGATTCAACGCTCAATGATGATTTCTGCTGATAATGCTCATGCAGTGCACCCTAATTATGCCGATAAACACGATGCTGAGCATGGCCCGATATTAAATAAAGGCCCGGTAATTAAAGCTAATGCTAACCAACGTTATGCTACAAATAGTGAAACCAGTGCGTGTTTTCGTCAACTTTGCGAGCAAGTTGGTGTGCCCGTGCAAGACTTCGTGGTGCGAACAGACATGGGCTGTGGCAGCACAATTGGGCCGATTACGGCGAGCACTTTAGGTGTCAAAACATTAGATGTTGGTGTGCCAACATTTGCGATGCATTCAATCCGTGAGTTAGCCGGAAGCCGAGATGCGCACATGCTGAATAAAGTATTAACACAATTTTTTAAAAATAAATAAAAGGAACACTCAAATGGCTGAAACAGTAGATGAACTCACCGTAGAATATATGGAAGGCGATGAAATGACAGTGAAACAACTGGATAAAATCGTGTTAACAAAAGGTGCGTGGGCAACGTTGATTTATCGTTATCAGGATCTTGATCGCAAAACAGGTGAATTTGGTGCTGATAAATACACCATTCGTCGTTATCAAAAACGTAATGGTGAATATAACCAACGTTCAAAATTCAATATCTCAAGCAAAGATCAAGCTACTAAAATCATGGCGGCTTTAAGTAAATGGATTGATGAATAAATCTCTGATAACAAATATCGTCGCTGCTAGCCTTGTTGCAACAGGGCTAGCACTTGACGCACCGTATCAAGAGCCTGTTTTAACAACAGGCTTATTTGCTTTAGCTGGCAGTGTAACCAACTGGCTGGCGATACATATGTTGTTTGAAAAGGTGCCGGGCTTATATGGATCGGGTGTAATCACTGCCCGTTTTGAAGACTTTAAACTTGGCATTCAAGACTTGGTGATGAATCAGTTTTTTAGCCAAGATAATCTAGATCGTTTTGTTGAAGAAATGGTAACAGACACCGCCGATCATCATTTAGATTTTCATGATGTGATTGAAGAAACTGATATGACACCGGCATTTGATAGCTTGGTTGAAGCGATTATGGAGTCATCTTTTGGTAGCATGCTAGGTATGTTTGGCGGAGCTGGTGCTTTAGACTCTTTGAAAGAGCCATTTTCTGCAAAAATGAAGAAAGCCATTAATGAAATGGCACACAGTGATTCATTTCAAGCCAGTGTGCGAGACAAATTAAAAAGCACGCCAGTGAACACAGATATTCACCAACAAATTGAACATGTGGTCGAATCTCGTTTAGAAGAACTTACCCCTCAAATGGTCAAAGATATTATTCAAACCATGATCCGCCAACATTTAGGTTGGTTAGTGGTGTGGGGTGGGGTATTTGGTGGTTTGATTGGCTTAGCGGCAAGTCAGTTGCCGATGTTGCTGAATATATACCCGTGACATGAATAGTGATTGGAGATATCCACGCTTCCTAAGGCGGATCCAAGCGACACTTATTGACGGTGTAATTATTGCTATTTTATTTATGAGCAGCTTAATTGCCGCTTCGTCTGTTGGTATTACAGGGCGTGATAGCTATATTGTTGCCATTGGCATTATCCTACTATGGGAACCTCTTTTTGTGTCACTAACAGGCGGCTCTGTTGGTCATCATTTGATTGGGATGAGAGTCGTGAGTAGTACTACAGGGAATAATATTAATTTCTTTGCCGCTTTTGTTCGGTTTATTGTCAAAATAGTATTAGGCAATTTTTCTATTGTATTTATTTTGATCACGCGATATCACCAAGCGATTCACGACGGCCTAGTACGCTCAGTTATGATTGTGAAGCATCCTGAAACCATGCCTGAATATGAGGCTCTGACAGATCGGCAGAGTGAATTGGCGGGATTTGATTACCCACCAATATGGCAACGTGGCATTATGATGATTGTTTACAATATCGCATTAATTCTCTTAATTGGAACAATTACAGGACTTTTATTGCCTGCAGATTGTCTTGTATATGGTAGCTGTACAACCTGGCAGAATATTATGCTGACAGCATGGCAGTTAACTTGGGTAATAGCTAGCTTAGCCATTGTTGCTTTGTGTTGGAAAGGACGGTTGCTAGGCTGTCGTCGAAAAATGATAGAGGAGAGTTAGGATGAGAATTAAAAATATAATTTCAGCTTTTTTTGTGCTGTGTATATTGTCGGTAAATGTATATGCAGATAGTGAGAAAGATGCACAAATACACGCCATGTTGACTGCAATGGATAAAGCGATAGAGAATAAAGATGCAAATACAATCAGCCAATATCTGGATGATAATATACATATTATTATGAAAGTCACAATGGGAGACAATGAGCAGGTTTTTAAATTTGATAAAAAGCAATATATAAAAACATTGGAAGATGGCTGGGCTGTTACTGAAGAATATACCTACACACGTGACAAAGTAGCGATTGAGTATATTGGTAATGCTAACAAAGCTGTAGTCACGGCCTCGGTATACGAACTATCTGTAGTAGCAGGGCGCCCCATGGCTGCATTATCACATGAAAAAGCATTAATTGAATTTAGAAACGGCGACCCAATAATAGTTACCCTCACGGCTAACACCAATGTGAGAATGTAAAGCCCGTATGGTTAGAATAATCGTTGTAGTGACCATTTTCTCGATGTTATCAATTGTGAATATGATACTAATGTCACCCGAAAACAATCAATATCTCCTCCTCTGGGGCTATTTGATGGTAAGTTTTGTTGCATTTGGTATGTATGCTTATGACAAATCAGCAGCAAAGAATAATCGATGGCGAGTGCCAGAGAACAATTTGCATGCACTTACTTTATTTGGCGGATGGCCGGGAGCGATGTTAGGGCAACGGGTTTTGCGTCATAAAACAGTTAAACAGCCTTTTAGGTTTATATTTTGGCTGACAGTAGTTATTAATTGTGCGGCTACATTTTGGTTTTTATTTCCAGATCTTGCATATCGTATCATTTGACAGATAGTACATTATGATGCAACCCTATCTAACTGATTAATAATGGTATATTATGCTAAAGATATTTTTTGAAATGCCGATATAACTATTATGAGCACAATTGAAAACCGTCGCCACGCGCGTATAAAACACCGGGCAAGCATTAAAGTGCTTACGCATCCACAGAAAAGTTACGTTTTAGAAATGTTAGACTTTTCTGATAGCGGCTTGTACTTACAGTGCCGAGAAGGACTTGTCGAAGTGGGTGATGCCGTTGAGGTGCAAACATTAGAAATGGAAGATGCTCCTGTACTTGCTGCTAAAGTTATTCGGATAATAAAAGGTAAAGGTTTTGCGGTTGAATTTGATGAGTATTAAGCAATTAAAATATGGATAATACCTGTCCTTTATGTCACAGCAATAGTTCGGTATTCTACAAAAACGAACAGCAATACCACCAATGTAGCTCCTGTAATGCCATATTTATGGACTCTGAATATTACCTAGATCTACAACAGGAAAAAGCACGCTACTTAGAGCACAATAACGATGTTGATGATACAGGTTATCAGCAGTTTGTTTCACCAATAACATCATCTGTTTTACGTAATCATACATCTGAGCAGTTGGGCTTGGATTTCGGAGCGGGAACAGGGCCTGTGATCACTAAAGTATTGTCAGACAATGGTTTTAAGCTTGATTTATATGATCCTTTTTTTCACCGTAACCCTAATTTATTGACTAGGCAATATGATTATATTGTCTGTTGCGAAGTGATGGAGCATTTTTATAAACCCGATGAAGAATTTGCATTGCTAAAACAGCTGTTAAAACCTAACGGGCGTTTATACTGCATGACAGATTTGTATCATGAAGATATTGATTTTGCGAATTGGTATTATCAAAAAGACAATACACATGTCTTTTTTTATCATCAGCAATCTTTAGACTATATCAAACAACAATTTGATTTTTCTAATTTATCCGTTGATGGCCGCTTAGTTACGTTTACGGATTAAAAACCAGTAAATTGGTCTTTGATTTGATCATATTCGCTGGCGGGAAGTGATATGCTCACTATTACACGATCTGTAAACTGCTTATCAATGATGTCGCCACGGCACTTTTTGAGCTGATATTCAAGCAATTGAAGCTGGCTGTAGTCAATGTCCAGATTAAGCGTCGCCATCTCAATCCAAGGAGCAAGATCTGCCGCTTCAATCGCAAGCTTAGCGGCGGTGCCATAAGCGCGAGCAAGTCCTCCCGTACCTAATTTAACGCCGCCAAAATAGCGGATAACGCCCACTACAGCATTGATTATATTCTCACCTTCTAACGGGGCTAAAATAGGCCTCCCAGCGGTGCCAGAAGGCTCTCCTGCATCATTGCATCGTTCATTTATAAAACCATCATCTTGTCGTATCCGCCAGGCAAATGCTAAATGATTCGCATTGGGGTGTTGTGTTGCTAGTACTCGAAGCTGTTGTATGGCTTTACGTTCATTATTGCAGGGCATAATGGCACCAATGAATTGAGATTTTTTAATATCATATTCAGCTTGTGCGGGATTTAATATAACTTGCTGGTGGTCATAAGAGGACATAAAATAATTATAACTGAGTAATTGACTTTATTAGTCAGGTAATTGTATATTAGCTTTTAATTAACTAGAGGGTCACCCATTATGTCATTACTAAACACATTTTCAAAAATACTTTTTTTAACGGCGTTTCTGTTTATAGTGGGCTGTTCCAGCTCAGATGCAACATCATTAGCAGAAATCAGTCCCCAGCAAGCCTCAAAAATAGTTGCGGGTGATAATGCGGTTATTATTGATGTTCGAACACAAGATGAGTGGGAGGCGGGTCATATTCCTGATGCCATTCATATACCGCTAAGTGAAGTCAAAGGGCGATTAGATGATTTTAAAGCCTATGATGGTAAGACGCTCGTAATGCAATGCCATAGTGGCAAACGCTCAGCTAAAGCTGCTCATATTTTATTAGATGCCGGTTTTAAAAACGTCTCAAATCTAAAAGGTGGCATTATGGCTTGGAAGGCAGATAAGTTACCTATTGAATAGTGAAATAAATATAGGAAAAATAGCACCAACGCTTTATGATCGCAGTCCCTGAACACAGAAGTGTTGAGATATTATTAATTATTAGAGAATATTCATGACAAAAATTACCGTTGATAGCAATCCTAGTGAAGAGCTTTTAGCAGAAATGGGCGTAGCGAGCTGGCCGACATGGGAGAAAGAAGTATCTGTTTTTCCTTGGGATTTTGTAACAACAGAAACAGCCTTCATCTTAGAAGGTGAATGTGAAATGACACCAGAAGATGGCAGCGAGAAGACTACATTTAAAGCGGGTGATTTGGTTGTATTCCCATTAGGTTGGAAGGGCACATGGGAAGTGAAAAAAGCATTGAAGAAGCATTACCAGCATAGCTAAGCCCATTTAAAGTTACATTCTTAATAAAAAGGTCAGACACTAACTTGTGTTTGACCTTTGTATGTAAGCTTCTATACCCGTTATTATAAAGTATAATTTCATATAAAGTCCGTCATTGAACCTGACGGTTACTTCGTTTCGGTAGGCTCCTAGCCGGAATCTTCGCATGAACAAGACTCCGGCTTAAAACATGCCGAAGTGACGAGGGAGTGAAAACTCGCAACTTGAATGACCACGGGTGTATATTTCATGCCTCTGGTATGATGTACCACCTTTTCTATTTCTCCGAAGCAATCATGGCCAACGACAACTTTTCTTCTCTCAATCTTCCTGAAACACAATTATCAAATTTAGCCTCTTTGGGCTATA
>JALSLH010000001.1 GCA_026988435.1 Methylophaga sp. | reverse complement strand
TCTCCTGCTCATGTGTAAGCGATTGCCCTCTACTTTGTACCTCTTCAGTTAAATAAAATAACTCTGCATCTAACTGTTGCTCAATAATAAAAAACTTCTCTTCAAGGCGTAAAGCATGTGCTTGATGATTTTTATTATGTGTACGTTCAGCCTCTAACTGCTGCTCCATAAGAGAGATCTTTTCCTCAAACCGGCGTACATTCTCTTGATGGTTTTTATTATGTGTACGTTCAGCATCCAACTGCTGCTCCATAAGAGAAATCCTTTCCTCAGACCGGCGCACATTCGCTTGATGGTTTTTATTATGTGTACGTTCAGCATCCAACTGCTGCTCCATAAGAGAAATCCTTTCCTCAGACCGGCGCACATTCGCTTGATGGTTTTTATTATGTGTACGTTCAGCATCCAACTGCTGCTCCATAAGAGATATCTTTTCCTTAAGTTGCACAATATGCACTTGGTGGTGCTTATTATGCTCCTGCTCTTCGGCCAACAACCTCTCTAAACGTACAATTTTTTCTTGCTTCTCACCATAAAATACACCAGAACTGACTAAGGGCTTAGGTGTTAAAGCTTTAGGTAAGTGCTGTAGTAATGCTGCCTGAGCAGGACGAGCCTCAACAATAAATTGATAAGCCACAGCATTAGGCGCATGCAATAATTCATAGGCTAGCTCAGAAGCCACTAAACCAGCATTAGCCAAATGCTGATCAATCGCCTCATCTGCTAAATCTTGAATACTATACTGAATATCACAACAAACATAGCCTGCCTGCATTAACATCGACACGAGTCCATCACAAGTATAAAAATGCAAATGCGTGTCATCAAGCAAACCCAAGGACTCATAATCAAAATGTCCTTGCAGTAATTCTAAACGTATAGATGCATGGGCAATATTAGGTATAGAAGCTAAAAGACGGCTATCAGCATGTAAAAAAGGCTTTAAACTGGCAAGTAATGCGACAGGATCTTTTATGTGCTCTAAGACATCTGCACACAAAATCACATCAAACTTCTGTCCTTCAATTTCAGCTAACCAAGCATCACTATCCAAGTCAGCAACAATAACCTGCTCACAAAATGCTGCAGCTTGTTGCGCTGCATGACTATCAATATCCACCCCTACCACATGACAAGCCAATTCTTCTTTTAAAAATTTAGAGAGATAACCACTAGCACAACCTAACTCCAAAATTCGTTGCTGAGACTTAATTCGAACCACTAGCCCCATATGTGAATCATTCATTTGCGTCGTATCCAGTGTAAATTTGTATTTATTTTTACTCATATTAACCATTAATCTTTAAAAGAAAACTTTTGACAAGCCTGAAACCATACAACTATGCACCAAGACTTCCTCGATTTTTATTCATTCTTGTGAGAATTCTGGCACTATTTTACTAGGCATTATAGCATTGCAGGCACTCGCACCTTATTCCAACCTGCGGGTTAAAAATTAATTTTGTCTATTAGTTTAGAAAGAATCACAAAGAATCCCATCACGGTGATCAATAACATCATGTTTTTATTAAGTGCTTTTTGTATGGTGTGCTCTATCTTTGCATTAAGTAAAGAAAACTCAATTTTCAAGCTTGAAAATTCCCCTCTCAATTCGGAAAACTCTCCCTTCAATTCGGCAAACTCGCCCTTCAATCCGGCAAACTCACCTTTCAAGCTGGCGACATCCGCTGTTACTTCGTTTAATTTATCATCTAGGTGGTTAATATGATTGTATTGCGACTTTAATAGCAGTGTATTTATATCTTCTTGGTTTAGCCCTTTACCTGCGCTAAACTTCTCTTCTATCTCTTTGATTTTAGGGCTTATCATTTCTATAAGCATGTCATCAACACGAGTTTTACTCATCACCACACCCCTTTCTTTGTTCATCGTGATTTATTTTATCACTTTTATCTTAGGGTTCTACAATCTGAGCTCTGGTTTTATCGGCATGTTCAAGATAAGGAGGATAGATTTGGTTTAATATTACCCCGCCTCTAAGCTAGGCCTTTCCTTATTTACGAGGTTTAATTTTCAAAAATTAGGTTATAATTCACTTACTAGATCTCCTCCCACCTAAACGGATTTATGCAGACCATTCCCTTTAATCAATTCGCTCTGACAGGCAACGAAATTAAGTATATACAACAGGCTTTACATTCTGAGATGATCTCTGGAGACGGTCAATTCAGCCTACGTTGCCAAGCCTTACTAGAACAACAACTACACGCTAAAAAAGTTTTACTCACTAGCTCAGGCACAGCCGCCTTAGAAATGGCCGCAATCCTCGCAAATATCAAACCTGGCGATGAAGTTATTATGCCCAGCTATACCTTTGTCTCTACTGCGAATGCCTTTGTAGCACGCGGGGCAACTTGCATTTTTGTCGATATACGCCCCGATACGCAAAATATCAATGAGCAACTCATTGAACAAGCCATTAACGCTAAAACAGTAGCAATTGTTCCTGTCCATTATGCAGGTATCAGCTGTGCAATGGATACCATTCTTGAGCTCGCTACAAAATACAACTTATTAGTTATTGAAGATGCCGCACATGGCCTATACGCCACCTACAAAGGTCAGGCTCTAGGTACAATAGGAGACATAGGGTGCTTTAGCTTTCATGAAACAAAAAATTACAGCTGCGGTGAAGGCGGAGCAATTGTCATTAACAACACAA